>NZ_WQPQ01000115.1:0-360 GCF_018785365.1 Clostridium sp. MCC344
GCCGCTTGCAGTCCATACGGCGAAAGAAGGAAGGCAAGAAACAGAAATACAATCCCGCCTATGGGCGTCGGCGTGAAAAAAAGAGCGACACCCAGCACCGCCAGGATCACAGAGGCAATCGTCAGCAGGACGGCACAAATCTCAAACAGAAACACCAGCAGAGCCGCCAGAAGGGACAGCGCCAAAGCAAAGGGAGCAACCAATATTTTCAGCAGTATCTTCATCTTCAAAACCTCCTTTATCTATCCTTTCTACCTCTATTTTATCATGCCTGCCCGGGGACATAAATGTTGCGAAAGATTAGTAAATCCTGTCCCAAACTTTTGGGTCATACTGGCCCGAAGTGGTAAAAAAAGAGCA
>NZ_WQPQ01000116.1:0-714 GCF_018785365.1 Clostridium sp. MCC344
TTTTTCACGCCGACGCCCATAGGCGGGATTGTATTTCTGTTTCTTGCCTTCCTTCTTTCGCCGTATGGACTGCAAGCGGCGGCGGGCTCCCTTCTTTGGGCGCTGGACGGAGGCAAATCCGCTCTGTACCGGTTTCTGGCAAGTTAAGCAGCCTCGGGCCATACTGGCCCGAAGTCGGGGCGGTCGGAATGGGCCGCCCCTTTCTCATGGAAAGGAGGAATGATTTTTGGCTACCACAACTTTGTTACAGCGCCATGCGGGCGAAGGCGAAACGATTGCTGAGGCTATCCGGGATTGTCTGGACTATGGCAAGGACCCGGAGAAAACAGAAAGCGGAAAGTATATCTCCGCTTATGAATGTGATCCGGCCACCGTGGCGGACGAGTTCCTTTTGGCAAAGGCCAGCTATGCCGCTATGACGGGCCGGGAACAGAAGAAAGAAAATAATGTGCTGTGCTATCAGATACGACAATCCTTCTATCCGGGCGAGATCACCCCGAAGGAGGCGAACCGTATCGGCTATGAGCTGGCTATGCGCTGGACAAAGGGGCGGCACGCTTTTATCGTTACCACGCACACCGATAAGCAGCACATCCATTGTCACATTTATTACAACTCCACCACCCTTGACTGCACCCGGAAATTCCGAAATTTTTGGGGCTCCAGCTTCGCCCTTCGGCGGCTCTCTGACAGGCTGTGCCTTGAAAACGGGCT
>NZ_WQPQ01000015.1:0-52275 GCF_018785365.1 Clostridium sp. MCC344
TAGGGCAGAGGTGGAAGTGCAGTAATGCATGGAGCTGACTGTTACTAATCGGTCGAGGGCTTATCCAGGAAGGTCAAGTGGAGATTCAAAGGTTGATGATGTTCAATATGTGGTTTTGAAGGTATGTTACCTATGCACGAGTGGCTCAGTGGTGGAGTATCGCCTTGCCAAGGCGAGGGTCGCGGGTTCGAATCCCGTCTCGTGCTCGCTTTTTGAGGATATCCAGTGTGGGTATCCTCTTTTTTTGTGGAAAAAGAGTTTGCGATGCAGATGAAGTGTGGATAAATAACTAAAATGAAAGGATCATCAAGTGGACAGCAGGTTTCTTGAGTGTTCGAGCCCTGCCGGGTTTGAACGGTTCGAATGTCTACGCTTCGCTCCGGTCGTCGCAGGCGAACGTCCCCCGGACGTTCGACTGCGACGTCTCGTGCTCTTTTTTTATAAGGATATCCAGTGTGGATGTCCTTTTTTTGTGAAAAAATCATTTACCAGCGGTGTCTATTATAAAAAGTTGCTTGAAAAAATTTGCACTTTATCGAAAAAGTCACTTGAAAAAGTTTATATTTTATCAAAAAGTCGTTTAAAAAAGTTTGTTATATCTTATATAACTCCCTTGAAAAAATGAATATTCCGTTGTACTCTATAGAAAAGAGGTGAAATCATTATGCTGAAAAGAAAAATTGAAAAAAAATTAATCGCTTGGAAAAACACAGAAAATCGAAAACCATTGATTATTAAGGGGTGCAGGCAATGTGGCAAAACATTTTCTGTTCTTGATTTCGCAAAGAAAAATTATAAAAATGTTGTGTATTTGAATTTTTTTGAAAATCCAGACTATGTTGCTGTATTCTCAGGCTCTCTGGAAGTAGATACGATTGTTATGATGCTCTCGGCCTTACTTGGTAAGGAAGCAGTCTTTGAAAGTGGCAATACTGTTTTAGTCCTGGATGAAATTCAGGAGTGCCCAGAAGCTCGAACAGCTTTGAAATTTTTTCGCATGGATGGGCGTTACGATGTGATAGGTACGGGATCACTTTTGGGTGTAAAAGGATATGGAAAAGAACCAAAATCGGTCCCAGTTGGGTCGGAAACGGTAATTGATATGTATCCACTGGATTTTGAAGAATTCCTGTGGGCAAATGGAATTGAAACTCCGGTGATTGAACTGTTGAAAACATGTTTGCAGAATGAAAAAACAGTTCCGGAAGCATTGCACAAGCGTATGAAACAGTTGCTCTTGCAGTATACAGTTGTTGGCGGCATGCCGGATGTGGTACAGACATTTGTAAGCACAAAACAGATGGACGAAGTTCTACAGATTCAACGAGATATTGTTCGGTCATATGAAGATGATATGATAAAATACGCAGAAAAAAAAGATAAATCAAGGATCAAAGAATGTTTTCAGTCTATTCCTAAACAACTCAGTAAAGAAAATAAGAAATTTCAGTATTCAATTGTCAAAAAGGGATCTACCGCTTCAAAGTATGCTGGAAGCTTGCAATGGATCGAGGATGCAGGTATTATTGTGCGCTGTTATAATCTTAGTATTACGGAACTGCCTTTAGACGGAAATGCAGAAGAAAATACATTTAAAGTGTATATGCGCGATTGTGGTCTGTTTGTCAGCATGTTGGAGGATGGTACGCAATACGATATTCTTCAAGGAAATCTTCATGCTTATAAAGGAGCAGTTTTCGAAAATCTGATTGCTGATATTTTCAGTAAAATGGGAAGAAAACTTTACTATTTCCATAAAGACAGTGGACTTGAGGTGGATTTTGTGATCCGTTATAAAGGTGAATGCACATTGGTAGAGGTAAAAGCATCTACAGGTAATACAAAAAGCACCAGAACAATCCTGAATCATCCTGAAAAATACCATGTCAGTCATGCAATCAAACTTGGAGACTATAATGTTGGACGTGCGGAACAGATACTTACACTTCCACTCTATATGGCATTTTTGCTAAAAGAAATATAAAAGTGTGCATCTTTTTCAGGGAGCTACGTAGCACTGACTTTATCTAGATATTATACTTCGCAATATATCAAAATAAAGCTGATATATTGCGAAGTGATTGTCTCATCATTCTGCTATTCGATCTGTTTATTTCTCCTTTTATGTCTTTCTGTGTTTGGAAATCTCAAAAAACCAAATTTCGACATCTTGTGCAGGAAGAATTGATTCTGCTGTGAAATCCACTTATAATTTCAGATATAAAAGCTTCAATAAAATATAAAATCTTACGGAGGAACTGTTTCATGCCAGAAGAAAGATACATAACGATCGTTTCGGAGAGGAAAACGATCGCTTTAAGAGTGAGTACGATCTTATATGTTCTGATGAATGGAAAATACGCAAATATCCATGTGCTGGGAGATCAGGTGTATCGGACGACGATGACTCTTGGGGAGATCGAGGAGAAGATCGGGGACGGATTTTTGCGGGTGCATCGCGGCTGCCTTGTGGCTGTCATGGCAATTCACAACGTCACGGATACCATCAATCTCAGTAATGGGGAATCCTTGGGGTATACGGCCCGTAAGAAAGGGGAGATCATAAAAACACTCCGGAATGTCCAGCAGGGCATGATCCGGGAATTTCAGAATCATGGGGTTCCGATGACGGATGATGAGTACCATGACTATTACCGCAGTTTCGATCAACTCCCATTCGCATTTACGGATATCGAGATGGTATTTGATGAGGAGAAACGAGCAGTTGACTGGATCTTCCGCTATGGAAATCCGGAACTTGCGAGGCTGGAAAAACTGCCGTTAGACCGGCTGATCGGAAATTCATTCGGAAGTCTTTTCAGCAATATGGATTCCAAATGGCTTCGAAGCTATGAACGGGCCGTCCTTTACGGGGAGAAACTGGAGCTCATCGACTACAGCCCGGAAATCGATGCGAATCTGAAGGTCACATGTTTCCCGACTTTTCCGGGGCACTGCGGCTGCATCCTGTTCAATATTTCGGAGATCGAATTTGTGAACAGCAGATAGCAACTATTCGTTCCAAGTCTATTGATTGGCAAATGAAAAATAGTAGAATAAAGTCTGATATTTGAGCTGGTGAAAAGTTCGATATATTAGGAAAAAAGTCTTATGATGACAACACAAAGGAGATGGCAGTATGAGAAAACGACTTCAAAGAGCAGCCGCGATCGGAATGGCGGCAATCCTATGTATACAGAATGCGTAGTTCGGTCTGACAACATTTGCGGATGAGCTTTCCGACTTCGCGAGGATGGAAGGAATTATGAATGCACAGGCAATGCGCATGACACCGGCAAATGCTGTTAAAAATTTGTCAGGGGGGGTGCTTGCTGAGGATAGTGATAAAGGAGAAAACGGAGAGATAAAAGAAAATCTGGATGGAAGCAGAGTCTACGATGGAACTTCTGTGGATATCACACCATCGACAGACGGAGACGGTGCAAGAAGCTATATCGTTGAAAATACAGAGACGGGTGAGTTCCTGACAACGGACCCGGTCAATGTGGGAACCTATAAGGCTACGTATTCGGTCGCAGAGGGAACCAATTATCAGGCAGGTTCAATCTCGTATGAATTTGCAATCACAGAGGCCGAGATGAAAAACGTCACGGCAAATGGATATGATGGAATCTATGATGGTCATTCACATATGATCGAGGTTTCTGTACAGGATGAGCTTGTAAAAGATGAGGTGGTAGAATACGGACTGGAGCCGGATACTTATACCGGAACAGATGCACCGGAACTTATCGATGCCGGAACTTATACGGTTTACTATCAGATCACAGCACCGAACTACAAACCTTACACAGGAAGCGCGATTGTAACGATCACGCAGAAAGAGATTCAGGTTGTGACAGCAGATCAGGAGACAACCTATCTGGAAGAAGCTCCGAAGTTTACCGTTGATTCAGTAAAGGGCATGGTAGGAGAAGAAACTCTTGAAAATCAGCATGCGGTTTTATCATTTGTCACTGCATATACAAAAGGCAATGATGTCGGGGAGTATGCGGTTCAGGCAGTGGTAGATGGCCTGAAGAACTATAAGGTCGAGGTTGTACCGGGTACATTGAAAGTACAGCGCAGAACTCCGGTATTTACCGATTCTGCAAACCTGTATATAACTCGCGTCTATGACGGAAAAGCTGTGGATCTGACTCCGGTAACGGACGGGGACGGAACGATGAGCCGTGTGATTACGAACCGGGAGACGAATGAGGTCTTAACGTCTGATCCGGTCGATGTGGGAGAGTACCGTGTGGTTTACCGTGTTTCGGAAGGAAAGAATTACACGGAGGGAAGTGTTTCCTACGACTTTGCGATCACACAGGCTCCGCTTGTGATCACTGCAGAGGATAAGAACGTTGTATTCGGAGCAAAAGCGCCGGAGTATACAGTTGTTTATGATGGCTTTGTAAACGGCGAGACGGAAGCGGTTCTTACCGGAACTCTGGTTGTAACCTGCGATTACACAGAGGAAAGCCGTGAGTCTGCTTATGAGATCGTTCCGTCCGGACTGTCTGCAAAGAACTATGCGATTACCTGGAAGAATGGCGTTCTGACAGCACGCTATCCGGAGAGTGACAATGACGACTATGAGGAAACTTCCAAACCGGCGAACAGCAAGATGCCGAAATCCGGAACCAACAATCCGGGACAGGGAGCGACCGCGAAGGATGCGAAAAAAGGCTATGTGAATGAAAATTCCGGTATTGTTTCCGGAAAGACACTTACCGAAGAAATGTTAAAGAATGACAACGGAAGTCTGAATGATGGCTACAGTCACTGGATACAGACAAACGCAGGCTGGTGGTTCCGTTACGCAGACGGAAGTTATCCGAAGGCAGCGGGAGCAGTAAATTCCGGATCCGGCAATTCTTCTGCAGCTCAGAGTTATGAGTGGATTCAGATCGATGGAAACTGGTGGGCATTTGATACAGATGGCTATCTGGCTACCGGATGGATCTTTGATCCGGTTTACGGAAACTGGTTCTATATCGATGTCAACACCGGTATGAAGACGGGCTGGGTTCTGATTGACGGAAAGTGGTATTACTTTAATCCGTTTTCCGACGGAACAAGAGGAATCATGTTCGCGAACCGCATGACACCGGACGGCTGGTTTGTCCGGGAGGACGGAAGCTGGGATGAGAAGCGGTAATGATACCGAAATCAGGATCCCATGAAAATTGAACAAAGGCAGGAAAAGGTCGGCACGGGAAATGTGCCGACCTTTTTTTCGGACGCAAATCCCCGGAAAACACTTGCAATCCGGCCATTTTCTGCTATACTAAACTACATTAACGCTTTATTAAACTAATATAGCAGACTAAAATGAGAGGAAGTATGAAAAATGAATGGAGCAATCATCGGTGTTTTTCTTGTGATCATTGCCTATCTGGTGATGATGCTGGCAATTGGTTTCTTTTATTCTAAGGGAAATAATGACTCCAGTGATTTCTATCTTGGTGGCAGAAAATTAGGTCCTTTTGTGACGGCCATGAGTGCGGAGGCATCGGATATGAGCAGCTGGCTGTTGATGGGACTGCCGGGAGTGGCGTACCTCAGCGGTATCTGTGACGCATCCTGGACTGCGATCGGACTTGCCATCGGTACATATCTAAACTGGCTGATTGTGGCAAAACGAATCAGGAGATACAGTGCAAAGACGAATTCAATCACATTGCCGGATTTCTTTGCAAACAGGTATCGTGATGATTCGAAACTGTTATTGGGAATTTCCGCAATTTTTATTATTATCTTTTTTGTCCCGTATACAGCGTCCGGATTCGCGGCATGTGGAAAACTGTTCTCCACATTATTCGGAATTCCGTATACGGCGGCTATGCTGATCAGTGCTGTCGTTATTGTCGGTTACACAGCACTCGGTGGATTTATGGCGGCGAGCTTTACGGATCTGATCCAGAGTATTGTTATGACGATCGCGCTTGTCCTTGTGGTATGTTTCGGCGTATCCATGAGCGGCGGTGTCAGCACTGTCCTTGCAAATGCGAGAGAACTTCCGGGATTTTTATCCCTGACAGCGACATATGACAGTGCATCAGGAACTGCATCTAATTATGGAACAATTACAACAATTTCCACACTTGCCTGGGGACTCGGATATTTCGGCGTGCCCCATGTACTTCTTCGCTTTATGGCGACAGAACATGAGGACAATATTGCGATGTCCAGACGCATCGCGACGGTATGGGTCGTAATCTCTATGGCAGTTGCAATCTTTATCGGCGTTGTCGGTTACAGCCTCTCAAAGAATGGCGTGATGGCAGAGTTAAAGGGATCCGCTTCGGAGACGATCATCATTCAGGTTGCGACACTCTTAAGCCAGCATGGATTCCTCGCGATCGTGGGTGCGGGAATCACACTCGCCGGAATTTTAGCCTGCACGATGTCCACCGCAGATTCCCAGCTTCTTGCTGCATCTTCCGCTGTTTCTGAGAACCTGTTAAAGGGAATGTTCGGCGTAAATCTTACCGAGAAGAGAACGATCCATGTTGCCCGGGCGACGGTTCTCTTTATCGCAGTGATCGCAGTATTTTTAGCGGGAAATCCTGACAGCTCCGTATTTGGAATCGTGTCCTTCGCTTGGGCTGGATTCGGTGCAGTGTTTGGACCTGTCGTTCTTGCGGCATTATTCTGGAAACGTTCCAACAGGAACGGTGCGCTTGCCGGTATGATCGCAGGCGGAGTCATGGTATTTGTATGGAAATACTGCGTTCGTCCGTTAGGCGGTGCATGGAATGTGTATGAGCTTCTTCCGGCGTTTATCGTTGCAATGGTCGTTCTGATCGCGGTCAGTCTTGCGACCGGTGAGCCGTCGAAGGAGATTCAGGATGAATTTGATGCGGTGAGAGAAGGAAAGTAAGCTTCTTAGCGGCTGAGCAGAAAAAATGCGCACTATGTTCTCATTACTTGCGTGATGAGGTTGGTGCGCTTTTTTTAGTGCGGAGTGTATTGAAAAGAAAGAGAAAAAGAACTATAATGCACATTAAGAGACCTGACAAGTGGGTTTTTGCCAGAACTTAAAAAAATATTGTGGTGACTGCTGAAGCTGAACAGAGCGTCAGATTTATTTATGCGACGGAACGGCTATGATCCGTCCTATACACCGCAGAAGATAAATGAAAAGGAGATTGTGGACAATGGATGAATTACAGCAGAAAATTGTGGATTATGTAGAAGCAAACGGAAAAACATACCAGCAGATCGCGCTGGAGATCCATGAGAAGCCGGAGGTCAGCAATTATGAGTTCTTCGCTTCCAAACGCCTTGCAGATCAGATTAAGAGTGTCGGGTTCGAGGTGGAGATGCCGGCGGCCGGTCACAGAACCGGGTTTGCGGCGAGCTATAAATCAGGGAAACCGGGTCCGGTCATGGTGTTCCTTGCGGAGTATGATGCCCTTGTAGGACTTGGACATGGCTGCGGACATAACCTGTTTGGCGCAACTTCTTCTCTTGCGGCGGCTGCGTTAAAAAGCGTGATCGATGAGGTCGGCGGTGAGGTCCGTCTCTACGGAACACCTGGTGAGGAAGGCGGAGAGAACGGAAGCGCGAAGGGAAGCTTCGTCCGTGAGGGATATTTTAAGGACGTCGATGCGGCTCTTTCCGCACATCCGGGCGTCGGTCATCATCTGACAGAGAAGACACTCGGCTGCGTGCCGATCGATATCGAGTTCTGGGGGAAAGCGTCCCACGCGGCAGCAGCACCGGAAAAAGGGATCAATGCCCTGGATGCCCTGATCCAGACATACAACTCCATCAATGCGCTTCGCCAGCACCTGAGTGATGATGTGCGGATCCATGGGATCATCGTAAACGGCGGTCAGGCGCCGAACACAGTTCCGGATTATGCGGCGGCGAAGTTCTACCTGAGAGCGGCAGCAGCAGACACTCTGAAGGACGTCTACGCGAAGGTTGAGCGGATCGTGGAAGCTTCCGCGATGGCAATGGGTGCAAAGGGCAGCATGAAGCCGTACCAGAACTGGGTTGAGAACATGGTTCCGACTCCGTCCTTCGATGCAGTGTATGCGAAGAATTTGAGTCTGTTCGGGGAGACTGCGGAACCGGCAGGGGAGCGCCTCATGGGTTCCACCGACATCGGAAATGTTTCCCAGGTCGTTCCGGCGATCCAGCCGACGATCAACATCAGCGACGAGCCGATCAAGGGCCACAGCAAGGAGATGGTTGCGGCGGCATGCTCCCAGAAGGGACTTGATTCCATCCTGCTCGGAGCGAAGGTGCTCGCATTCACAGCCCTGGATCTGATCCGGGAGCCGGAGACCTTGAAGAAGATCAAGGAAGAGCATAAGTACGAGGTTGAGCATCAGGCAGACTGATATCGGTCAGAGAATGTGAAAAACGGGGGATAAAAAGACAGTCTATTCTTATGTGCTGATTTCCTCCAAAATATGGAAAATTGAGATTTTAGAGTTGTGCGCGCATTTTTGCAGATTCCGCAGATGCGCGCACTTGTTTACATCAATCATGCAGCAGAATTACATGGAATCCGGAGTGAAAAATACTGATAAAATTATAAGAAAAGGCAAGCAGGTATATTGCAGAAACAAAATGCCTGCAGATTGCCTGGCGAAGTAGTCATCTGCACAACGCAAACGAAAAAGAAACAGAAGAGGAGAACATCATCATGAAATACGTCATCATCGGTGCCGGCGGTACCGGAGGAATTCTTGGATTTTATATGACAAAGGCGGGAAAAGACGTGACACTGATCGCAAGAAACGCCCACCTTGCCGCGATGAAGGAGCAAGGACTTACTGTCCGCCATCTCTGGGATGGAACGACGGAGACAGTCCCTGTCAAGGCGGAGAACATGGAGACTTATGAGAGCATGATCGCCTCCGCCGGGGAAGCTGCGAAGCCGGACGTGATCCTCGTGTGCGTGAAGGGATACTCTCTTGACAATACAGTTCCGTTTGTTCAGAAAATTGCAAAAAAGAGCACAATTGTGATCCCGATCCTCAACATCTACGGGACAGGAAGCCGCCTGCAGAAGAAGCTTCCGGAGCTTCTAGTGACGGACGGATGCATCTATGTCTCTGCGAATATCGAAGGTCCGGGGGCCCTTGTCCAGCATGGAAAGATCCTGCGGGTCGTATTCGGCGTGCGGGAGAAAAGCGAGTTCCGGGAAGAATTAAAGGAGATCGCAAAGGACTTTTCCGACAGCGGGATCTCCGGCGAACTTTCTGAAAACATCCGCCGGGATGCGCTGGAGAAATTCTCCTACGTCTCTCCGATCGGGGCAGCAGGTCTCTATTATCATGCGACGGCGGCCGATTTCCAGAGAGAGGGCGAGGAGCGCGAGACATTCAAGGCGATGATCCGCGAGATCATGGCGCTGGCGGACGCGATGGGCGTCCCGTTTGAGAAAGATTATGTGAAGGTGAACCTGGAGATCCTGTCCCACCTAGCTCCGGAATCCACGACTTCCATGCAGAGGGATGTCATGGACGGAAAACAGTCGGAGATCGACGGACTCGTCTACGAGGTCGTCCGCATGGGAGAGGAGTACCATGTTCCGACACCGGAATATAAAAAGATAGCGGAAAAATTAAAAACTACAATATAAAATCTGGCAGAAATATTTATGGGAAAATACAGACAGAAGGAAACTTATTAGCAGCCATTCTGTGCAAGTTAGAAAAGTGCAGCTGACTTATTTTTGATAGCTCTGATTATAGCTCAGGGTCATCAAAGAGAGTCAGCTGCACTTTTGATTTACGCGAACAACGAGCTAAAGTCCGCTCTTGCGCGAGACCTTGCGACTGTAGTGATATAATCAGGTTTTGTCTGCCTGCAAAGAAGGATCGGGCGGGGCAGAAACGGTGACATCAAACCAGAACACGGTTTCCGTGTCATCGGACGATACCCCGTACTTCATGCCGTGGGCGTCGAGAATCGTGCTGACGATCGAGAGACCGATGCCGGTTCCCATGCGGCGGCCGCTCTGGTGCTGGCTTCGCTGGTAGCGCTCCCAGATGATCTCCTGGTCCTCTTTGGAGATCGGGGTTCCGGGGTTTTTGACGGAGAGACGGACCGTTTTTCCGGTCTGTTTCAGGGCGACGGTGATGAGTTCGCCCTCCGGGGTGTGGTTGATCGCGTTGTAGAGGAGATTCCGGAGAACCTGACTCAGCTTTAGCGGATCTGCCGTGATGAATACAGACTCAGGATCTGACTCAAAATGGATCCGGATCCCGTAGGTTTCGGCGGCTGCGGCGCAGTGAGAAGTCTCGGATTCCGCGAGTCCCGCAAGGTCAAAGAATTCCGGATGGAGCCGGATATAGCCGGACTGGAGCTGGGAGTAGTCGAGAATGTCGTTGACCATCTCGCTCATCCGGTTCGATTCCTCGATGATGAGGTCGAGATCTTCATTTCTGGCGTCCTCGTCTTTCCAGTGGATGTCGCGGACGAGCTCCGCATATCCGGAGATCACGGAGAGCGGGGAGCGGAGTTCATGGGAGACATTCGCGATGACTTCTTTCCTGAGGACATCGACTCTCGCGAGTGCCTGGCCGAGAAGTCCGACCGATTCCGCGAGTTCGCCGAGCTCATCATGACGTTTTACATCGGCGCGGGCGGAAAAGTCGTTCGCGGCGAGCTGATCGACCGTGTGCTTGATCGCGAAGATCGGCTTTGTGAAATACCGGGAGCAGACGGCCGCGAGGACGGCTGCGGCGATCGTTAAGAGGATGGTCAGGAGAATGAGCTGGTAGCGGTTGTAGTTAAAAACGGTGTCAGTCCGGATCATGTTTTCGATCAGGAGATAGGCGTCCTCCCCTGCGTAGGTAATCGGAACGCCGATGTGGATGGAAATCGTTCCGTGGTCGCCGTTTAAGACTTTCTGGTAGGAAAGACGGTTTCTGACGTTGGCAAATTCGTCCGTATCCCGGATAAACTCCCAGACATGGTACTCCGGCTCCTGTTCCACGTCAAAGAGAAGATGGCCGTAGCTGAAAATTTCATTGAGTTCCCCCGCATCGTCGGCGAGAAAGATCGTTCCGTCGATCAGGCGGCTGAGGAACGGAAGGAGCTTGTCATCCTCCGCGAGATCGCGGTCAGTCAGATCGTTCATGATCGGCTGCATCTGTTTCAGGGAGGTCGAGAGCGCCGCCTCCGCGTAGGTGTGCTCAAACAGGAAGACCTGGACGAGCCACATAAAGACGGCGGTGAGCGCAACGAGCCCCATCATCATGCCCCAGAGCTGGAAGACTAGACCGGGGGCTTTTTTTTTGTGTGCTCTGTGAAATGACGATTTTGTTTGATTATTCTGGTTTGATATATTTTTCATGTTTATTAAATAAATTGATAATATAATCCGGCAGCTGCTTTTCTATGCCTCTGATATTGAGTTTCGTGTATTGTGCGGTGCGTGTCATTCCGTCTGCGCATTTTTCCGTTAAAACGGGATCCATAATGCACAGCGGATTCAAAAAATCGTGATCCGCTACAGATTTTCAATCTTCACGTCCGGATCAAACTTATACCCGACTCCCCACACGGTCTGGATCATGGCGCGGTACGGACCAAGGCGGTCGCGGACGGATTTTACATGGGTATCGACGGTGCGGCCGTCCCCGAAGTAGCTGTAGCCCCAGACATCCTGGAGGAGCTTGTCGCGCCGCAGGACGGTACCGGGATTTTTTGCAAGCTCTAAGAGCAGATCAAATTCCTTTGGAGCCAGGACGAGCTCTTTCCCGGCGACGGAGGCGATGCGGGAATCCGGCCGGATCTCGAGTTCTCCGTATGTAAAGGAATTGCGGACGGGAGTCTTCCGGTTACGTTTTAAGACGGCGCCGACCCGCGCCATCAGTTCCTTCGGGCTGAACGGTTTTGAGACGTAGTCGTCCACGCCGAGGCCGAAGCCGGTCAGCTTGTCATATTCCTCGCTCCGGGCGGTCAGCATGATGACGGGGATCTCGCTCGTTTTCCGGATCCGCTCTAACGTCTCAAAGCCGTCGAGTCCCGGCATCATGACATCGAGGATGACGAGGTCAAAATCCGCATCCTGTAATTTCTCGAGTGCGGAAAGTCCGTCCGCGGCTTCCTCACACTCATAATGTTCCACTTCTCCGTAGGTTCTTACGAGTTTTCTCAGACGGATATCATCGTCCACAATTAAAAGTTTTGCCATGCCGGTAAACCTTCTTTCTTAATATTAAAAATCTGCAAATGCTCTTAAATAAGATATATCATAAAATTCCGATCCGGAAAAGCTTCCTCACAAAGTCCTCACAAATTCCTGAAATTTTTCTCACAAAGTGTTCACAATTGACTTTTATAGTAAAACGCGATAATGAAACAAATTCCTGCTTATGGAATGGAACTTTAAGGAAAATTCTGTGGTGCAGGAGTTGACAGGAATGTTATAGGAACTGCAGGAAAGTGAGAGATAGAAGGGAGTATCAGATCATCATGAAGAAAAAGAACATCATCCTGTGCGCGGCGGCTGGTGTCGTTGTCGTTGCGGCAGCGGCCGGCGTGACGGCCATGAAAGGTTCATCCGGCGGTGATAAACAGGGCATGGGCGGTGGTCCGGGAGGCGGACCGGGCGGAATGGGCGAGATGGAACAGCAGACCCAGACGACCGTGGTCCGCGCCGAGGAGCCGGAGACGGGAAACATCTACCTGACAACGGAGCTCACCGGGACTGTGGAGCCGGATGATGTGGTCCATGTCTACGCGAAGGCATCCGGGGACATCACGGCGGTCAATGTCAAGGCGGGCGATACCGTGACGAAAGGCCAGGTGCTCTTTACGATCGACACGGAGCAGGTCGATACGGCGAAGAACTCCGTGGATTCTGCGGCGGTCAATCTCCAGAAAGCGCAGAGCGACCTCGCGAGAATGCAGATCCTTTATGATGGCGGCGACCTCTCGGATCAGGAATATGAGCAGTATACAAATGCGGTGAAGACCGCGCAGCTCCAGTATAATTCCGCAAAGACATCGTATGATCAGCAGGTCGGTTACAGCAGTGTGACGGCTCCGATCTCCGGAAAGGTGGAGAGCTGCAGCGCGGAGGTCTATGACCGGGCGAACATGAACGGGGAACTCTGTGTGATCTCCGGGGAAGGAGAGAAGAAGGTGACATTTTATGTCACCCAGAGAATGCTGGAAAACCTCTCAGTCGGCGATACGCTGACGGTCGAGAAGAGCGGAAAGACCTACGATGCCGTGATCAACGAGATCAACACGATGGTCGATGATGCGACGGGACTTTTTAAGATCGAGGCGCAGCTCGCTGATGCAGATGATGCGGCGACTGGAAGTACCGTAAAGCTCACGGTCACGACCGGAAAAGCCGAGAATGTCATGACGATCCCGGTGGATGCGGTGTATTACAGCGGCGGAAAGGCGTATGTATACCTCTATGAGGACGGAAAGGCGAAGAAAGCTTCGATTGAGGTCGGAATCAACGATGACGATTATGTGGAGGTCACAGACGGACTTTCCGCGGACGATCTCGTCGTGAGCACCTGGAGCAACAACCTGTATGAAGGCGCGGATATCCAGCTTGCGGGAAGCAGCGAGAGCGCGGGCGGCCAGAATGCCCCGGTCGGAAATGATAACAGCGCAGCCGGCAGCAGTGCCGCGCAGGAGGGCTGATCATGGGACTTACGAGATATGTATTAAAACGTCCGGTCACGACGATCCTGGCACTCCTCTGTATCCTGGTTTTCGGTATCTCCTCGGTGTTCAGCGCGACGCTGGAGCAGATGCCCGACACGGATCAGCCGATGCTCATCATCCGTGCTTCCTACCAGGGCGCGACGCCGGAGGACATGGATGAGCTTGTGACAAAGCCCATCGAGGACCAGGTCAGCCGTCTGGAGGGCGTAAAGAGCATGTCCTCGACCTCGAACGAGGGAAATGCGATGATCATGCTGGAGTATGATTACGACGCGGACATGGATGACGCCTACAACGAACTGACAAGATCCTTAAACAGCATGCGGGGACTCCCGGATGACTGTACGACGAGCGTCATGGAGATGAACATGAACGGCGGAAACGACATCATGCTCTCCATCTCCCACGACACGCAGGAAGATCTCTACGATTACGTCGACCAGAACATCACGCCGGTGTTCGAGCAGCTCTCCACGGTGGCTCAGGTGGAATCCATGGGCGGTTCCTCCGAGTACGTGAAGGTGGAGCTCGATCCGGTAAAGATGAAGCAGTACAAGGTGACGGTGAACCAGATCACGAGTGCCATGGCGGCAGCGGACCTCTCTTACCCGTCCGGTGACGCGCAGTACGGTGATCTTTCCCTCTCCGTAACGACTTCCGCAAAGGCAGACACGCTCGATGACCTGAAGAAGGTGCCGATCACGACCCAGAGCGGAAAGATCGTCTATCTGGAAGATATCGCGGATGTGTACACGACGGAAGAACAGATGGGCGGCGTGTCCCGCTACAACGGACAGGAGACGATCTCCCTCTCCGTATCCAAGAAGCAGGACAGCTCCGCAATGAAACTTTCTTCCGATGTAAAATCGGCGGTTGAATCCCTGGAAGCGGCAGATTCCGGGCTTCACATCGAGATCGCCCGCGACAGCGCCGACAGCATCAAGTCATCCCTCATGGACGTTGCGCAGACGATGGTCCTTGCGGTCGTGATCTCGATGGTCATCATCTGGCTGTTCTTCGGTGATATCAAGGCATCCCTGATCGTCGGAAGCTCGATCCCGACCTCCATCCTGGTGTCCCTGATCCTGATGACGCGAGTGGAATTCTCCTTAAACGTCATCACGATGAGCGCCCTGGTCCTCGGCGTCGGCATGATGGTCGATAACTCGATCGTTGTCCTCGAGAGCTGTTTCCGTGCGATGGACAAAATGGACGAAAAAGGCTTTGTGGAGTACGCGAAGGCGGCTCTGGAAGGTTCCGGACTCGTTGCCATGTCCGTCCTCGGATCGACTCTCACGACCTGCGTCGTATTTATCCCGCTGACAACTTTAAACGGCATGAGTGGACAGATGTTTACCCCGCTCGGCTGGACGATCGTATTCTGTATGAGTGCATCCCTGCTCTCCGCGGTCACGGTCGTTCCGTTGACGTACATGTTATATAAGCCGAAGGAGCGGGAAAAAGCGCCGCTTTCCGGTCTGATGAAACTGTTGCAGGCACTTTACAGACATGTGCTTCCGACAGTATTAAAGCACAAGGCGATCGTCATGTTAGGCTCTGTCGGACTTGTCGTCCTGACCTTGTTCCTCGCGAGCGGAATGCAGAGCGAGCTCATGACGGCGGATGACAACGGAACGATCTCCGTGACGATCACGACGAGACCGGGACTTCTCGATGAGAAGGCGGATGATATTTTAAATCAGGTGGAATCGATCGTGAGCAGCCATGAGGACGTGGATTCCTACATGCTCCGCTATAACGGCAGCAGCGGTACGGTCAGCGCCTACTTAAAAGATGACCGGAAGATGAGCACGGATGAGATCGTTTCCCAGTGGGAGGACGAAATGTCCGGTCTTGAAAACTGTACGATCGAAGTCGAGGCGTCCTCGTCCATGAGTTTCATGGGACGGAGCCGCGGATATGAGGTCATTTTAAACGGTTCCGATTACGATACGGTAAAAGATACCGCCGACAAGATCGTAAATGAGATGGTTGCCCGCGATGATGTGAAGAATGTCCACTCCGACGTGGAGAACACGGCCCCGGTCGTATCGATCAATGTCGATCAGGTTGCAGCGTCCGCGGAGGGACTGACGGCGGCATCCATCGGACAGCAGGTAAAGACGATGCTCGATGGCACCGAAATCGCGACCCTGACGATCGACGGAAATGAGGTCAGCGTCAAGGCTGAGTATCCGGACGGCATGTACCGGACGGTCGAGCAGGTGAAGAACATGCTGATCACGACGGGAAGCGGCGGAAGTGTCGCACTCTCCGACGTGGCGGATGTCGTGTTCAAGGATAACCCGTCCTCGATCTCCAAGACGGATAAGTCTTACGAGGTTACGATCACGGCCGATTATACCGGTCAGAATGTCAAGAATCTGATCGACAGCGAGGTCGTACAGCCGAATCTTCCGAACGGCGTGACGATCGGAACAAACTCCATGAACCGGATGATGGCGGAAGAGTTCTCCGCCCTGTATCAGGCGATCGCAGTCGCAGTATTCCTGGTATTCGTGGTCATGGCGGCGCAGTTCGAGTCACCGAAGTTCTCCTTCATGGTCATGACGACGATCCCGTTCAGCCTTGTCGGTTCCTTCGGACTTCTGAAGCTGACCGGCACGACCATCAGTATGACATCTATTTTGGGATTCCTGATCTTAATTGGTACGGTCGTAAACAACGGTATCCTTTATGTGGATACAGTCAATCAGTACCGGATGACGATGGAGCTTAAGACTGCCCTTGTTGAGGCCGGAGCGACACGTCTCCGCCCGATCTTAATGACAAGCTCCACCACGATCCTCTCCATGATCCCGATGGTGCTCTCCACAGGAAGCAGCGCGTCCACGACGAAAGGTCTGGCGATCGTAAATATCGGTGGTCTGACGGCTGGTATTCTGGTTGCATTATTCATTCTTCCTGTTTACTACGCGATCATGAACGGTAAGAAGGAGAGAAAGGTACTGGATATTTAAATTGGGGTTTAAAATAAAAGGTCATAAAAAATGATTAAATTAAGGATTAAATTTAAAGGTTTCATTAAAAAAGGTTTAAAAGGATAAAAAGGTTTTGGGAACACCCTGGGGGAATTTATCCCCAGGGCGGACCTGTATCTGCCGCAGAAAGGAATGGATATCAGCATGAAGAAATGGAAGATTGCAGGCTTGTTCGCTATGGCACTTATGATGAGTGTGACGCCGCTCCAGGCGTTCGCGACCAGCCCGGAATTTGCATATGCAGCGGAAAAATGGGCGTCTCTCCAGGATAACAAGCTGGAATACGGGGAGATTGCGGACTTGATCCACGAGTACAACACGACAGTCCGCCAGAATGAGCTGGACTACCAGAAATATAAGGGAAAGACCAGCACGGATATCGCAAAGGAGTATTATGATTCCGCAAGCGAGGTATCCGAGCGGATCAGCTACCCGGACGATGACAGCGCAAACTACGCGGGACAGATCTCCCAGGCGTTAAACAGCGAGATCTCCGTGGATAACCTGACGGAGCAGGGAGATAACAACGTGGATGACGGTGAGATAAAGCGCCTTGGATATGAACAGGCGGAGAAAAGCATCGTGCAGCAGGCACAGAAGCTGATGATCTCCTATTATAGTGGGAAGGCATCCCTGGATACCTTAGAGGATGCAGTGACCCAGGCGGAGACCACATACACCCAGGCGCAGACGAGAAAATCCGCGGGAATGACCCTGCAGTCGGAGGTCGACAACGCGGCGGAGGCGGTTACAAATGCGAAGGCGTCCCTGCAAGCCGCGAAGAGCAGTTTAGAGCAGACGAGACAGCAGCTCATTATCATGTCAGGCTGGAACTACAATGATTCCGTGGAGATCGGAAGTCTGCCGGATGTGGACACCTCCGCAGTTTCCTCCATTAATGTGGATTCAGATATCCAGACAGCTATTGCGAACAACTACAGCATTAAAATTACGGAGCGCAGACTTGCGAACTCCCAGTCGGAGAACAACAGAGCGACTTATACAAGCACACTGTCGAATCAGAAAGACACGGTTTCCACAAACGTGAAGAACGCCTACAACAGCCTGGTACTCGCAAAGGACAGTTACGAACAGGCGAAGACGAACTATGAGCTTGCGGAGAAGGAACGGGCAGCAGCAGAGCTAAGACTCTCCGCCGGAACCATCACAAAGAAGACATACGCAAAGCAGGAATCTGCCTGCCTTTCTGCGAAAACTTCCATGGAATCTGCAAGGTTAAGCTTTCTCACCGCGAAGGTCACATATGACTGGGCTGTGGCAGGACTGGCGTCGGCGTCATAAGTTCCTTTTTGCCGGGAATGATTCCTGTCACAGCAGAAAAACGCAAAATGGCATGGAATGTAGTTTGGGAATGAGTTGATGTGAGGTGAAAGAATGAAAACATATAAAAAATGGATGGGCGGTCTGCTATTCGGCGCGGCAATTTTCGCGGCAGCCGGAGGTGGGAACAACGCGGACAGTATCCTCGGAAATATGCATGGATTGATTGCCGGAGCGTTCTCATCCTGCAAAATCATATCTTACGCAGCGGAATCCGATTCCGTAGATTCAAGCCAGATCACGAAGATCGAGTACAGCGATCTGCGGGAACTGATCAAAGCGGGAAACTTTTCCTATCTGCAGAGTCAGGACAGCCAGAACCGCCAGAGTGCGCCCTATGAAAAGATGCACGAGACGTTAAAGGAAGAGTACAACTACCTGAAAAAGATGGCGGACTCCTATAAGGATGACGGCGATACAGAAATGCAGGCACTCTACGAGAATAACGCGAAAAATATCCGCACTTCCATGGCGCAGGTGCAGTCTACGATCAACCGAATGAATTCCGCAAATCAGGAGAAGACCATGGAGGATCTGGCGGATACCCTGGCGGCATCGGCACAGAACCTGATGAACTCCTACAACCAGATGGCAGCCAATGTGGCGGCGATGGAAAAAAATGTGGAGGCGGCGCAGAGTTCCTACGACGCGGCGGTGAAGAAACGGTCGGCTGGTCTCATCAAGGATACGGAGCTGGAGTCGGAGAAGAGCAGCCTGGAACGGCAGCAGAACTCCCTGGCATCCCTGAAAGAGCAGCAGAGTGAATTGAAGGAAAGTCTTCTGACGCTGCTCGGACTTTCCGGGCGCACCGATGTGGAGATCGGCACAGTCCCGGATCCGGATATGGCGGCGATCCGTGCAGTTTCTGTGGAGAATGACCTTCAGACAGCCATCAGCAACGATCCCACCTGGGTCAGCGAGATGAAATCAAAGGTCACCGGAACGGATAACCGGGAGCTCAGAAAGCAGCGGATCAGCGAGGCATCCCAGAACGCGGAGATCAGCCTGAGATCCACATACGAGAATCTCCAGAATGCCGTATCCCAGTATGAGGCAGCGGAGAGCGCCTATTCCGCCGCAAAACAGGCATGGGATACGGTGCAGAAGAAGCAGGCAGCAGGCATGCTCTCAAAGAACGCCTATCTTTCCGGTGAATCCGCATGGCTCTCCGGCGAGGCAGCGATGAATACGGCAAAACTGAATCTCGTCTCCGCCTACGAGTCCTATGTATGGCAGGTGGCCGGTGTTGAGACCGGCGCCACCGCCGGAGCTTCCGGCGGTGGCGGGGCACCGGCCGGAAGATAGAAAAACGTAGCAAAAAGAGTACATGTAAAAGTGTGCTCTTTTTTGCGCTTTTCAGAAAAAATACCGGGGCCGATTTTGGATGTAATAAAGGTGGTATATTTAGTTTATAAATTTTAGAAAATATTCAAATAACTTGTTTTGGTAAAAATTAGTGCTATAATATACCCCGTATGTAAATTGTAAAAATTCTTAAATCAAGCGGAAGTTATAAGGACTTACTTTGGCATGACCACACAAGATAAGAGAATATAATACTGATTTGCAAATAAAAAGAAGGAGAGACTGCACATGAAACAACGATGCTTATCGTTGGTATTGGCAATTAGTATGATCATGGCCTCGGCAAGTCCATTTTCATACGCAAAAGATACCCGGGGGGAGGTATTGCAAAATACTAGAACGACTACTACAGATGAAACAGAAGAGATACTGCCGATAAAGGCAACAGATTCAGAGGCATCTGATATACAGAAATACCCGTTGGATGACAAAGAACACATAGCAAGCGCTTCTAACCCAGCTCTTTTTGCCACAAAAAAGACCAAACAGAAGGCTGATTTGCCCGATGGTATTTATTTATCCCAGTCAGATGGCGATGATGGAAACACGGGACTAGACAGGGAAAACGCAGTCAAAACGTTTGAGCAGGCTAAGAGCTTGATGGAAGAAAACTCATTTGAACATGTATATCTCTGTGGAAATTATGTGATAGACGGAACAGAAGAATGGGATCTGGACGGAAAAACATTGAACCGTTACGGATTTATAAGCTATATGATCGACCTGAAGGGTGAGAACTCAAATCTTACGCTCAGCAATATCGTGATCGATGCGGAGAACACCATTAAGAATCCGGACGAGAGCGAAACAGGAGATTCGATCATTCAGGCATTTCATGGAGGAAGCCTGACACTGAATGATGGCGCGATCCTGGAAAACAATAATGCCCAGATGATGGGAACAGCTGTATTCGGAATCAATGGATTCAATATGACGATGAATGATGGTGCGGTTATTCAAAACAATACCAACCATAACGTGCATTATGGTGGAGCAGTGACAATCGCAAATAATAGTACATTCACGATGAACGGTGGTCTGATCACTGGAAACACGGCGAACCGCGGTGGTGGTGTAGCGGTTATTGGATCCTCAATGGTCATGAATGGGGGTTCCATTGAGAAAAACAAAACCTACACGATAGGCAGCCAGTTCGGCTATGGCGGAGGAATTTATCTTGCGGACTGGCAGGATATGTCAGGAGTAGGTGAAAATCACAATCAGCTGCTTACTTCATTACCGGCTTCGTTTGTTATGAATGGTGGCGAGATTTCAGAAAATGTGGCTCAAACCTATGGCGGCGGTCTTGTAACGTTCCCCCAGTCAGGAAACAATAGTCCGGAGGTTTCGGTTGAAATCAATAACGGCATAATTGCGGATAATGAGGTGACAGACGGAAGCGGTGGAGCGCTTGCGATGTTTTTCAATAGTACAAAATTCCGTATGAATGGTGGAAAGCTGATAGGAAATAAAGTATCAGACTTTGGCGGTGGGATTTTTATGTACAGTATGAAGGGAACCGGCGAGATCTCAGATGGTCTGCTTTCAGAAAATGAGGCAGCCTTTGGTGGTGGAATCATGGTACAAGATAATACCGAACTTTTCATAAAAGGCGGTACAATTTCCCAAAACCAGGCGAGCGGTACAGGTGGAGGCTATTATATCTGGCGTGGGTCACAGCTACGTCAGACAGGCGGTTCCTGTCAGAAAAATAAAGCAGAAAATGCCGGGGGCGCATATATCTCCCCAAATTGTACATTTACCATGACAGGCGGCGATGTATCTGGCAATAATCCGGGCGATCAGAAAAATACTACGGGTGATGGAATATATGTAAACGGCTTTTTTGAAATGGGAGATTCCGCACAGGTCGCTTCCGACAATGATGTGTATCTTCCGACGGATCATTATATAAAAATGATATCGGAATATACAGGAACAACCAGTGAAGCACCAATCATGATTACGAGTGAGGAAGATCATGTCGAGAACCTCAGCGCAATTGGTACAAAATTAGTATTATATACAAATGAAGCCGGTGGAGCGGAGGCAGCGAAAACGGCTGATCTCGACAGAATCTTTGTTCCAAGTAAAAAAATGCATTCAGGGCTGGCGATAGGAGAAAGCCAGCATGAAACGGACTGGATGACATATATTCCAGGGATAAGAATCCATTATGAGTGGGTAGGAACATGCACGCCGTCTGACGCAAAGCCTCCAGTGGATGATGCGGTTCGCGTTAACAGCGCATATACGGCAAAATCGCAGGAGGAATCAGAAGAGGGATATAAATTTGATGGCTGGTATCTGGATCAGGAACTCACTCAGAAATATGTGGATGGAACGACATTGAGCACAGATACGGTTCTTTATGGAGAGTGGAAAGAAGATCCGGATTCCGCATACGCGATCACGATCACACCGATGGATATTACGGTCTATGTTGGCGGCAATGGATACAAAGGCGTAATCGGATCGGATAACCAATTTGCTTCCAATGATCTGCCTGAGATGGGATATTACCTGACTCTTCCGGCAAACATCAGTCAGGCTCTTCAGGATGAGGGAGCGGGCAGTGATGTGAGCGATCATATCGAACTGACCTACGATGATGGAAATGGAACGACAATAGTATGGAATCTGAAGCTTTATGGAGATGAGGAACACAGCTCCTCAACGCTGAATGGAACAGAGCACCGGATTTATCGGATCCTTCCAGGTAAGGTAAACGGCACGGATGAGACCATTCCGGTCGGTCTGAAATTTATGGCACCGGATGGATCTGTCATTGTCAGCTCTGATTTCCCGGTCAAGGAAAATGATACATTCCGCGACTACAAGGTAGATATTTATTCCGTTAACCTGAATGCGTCTCTTATCCGCGCAAAGATCAAAGTGGGAAATAAGACACTCACTCGGACGGTACGTGCGGGAACTGGAAATTTAAAAGTTCGAGGGAATGTGGAAGAAAATTTTTCTGACGTGACATATGGAGGACCGAAGCTCGAGCTCGATACTCCTGAGCGGATTCTCGCAAGTGCCGCACAGCCAGATACGATGTACTTTATTAATAAGGGAAATGTCAAAGTGACAGATCCGTCCGGCGTTCGCCTACTGGTGGATCAGAGTCTGGGCGATGGTTCCCTGGCAGAGTATCTTGATAAGAACGTCAATACAGATGGAAGATTTTCGTATATTTTCAAATACCTTGATCTAGTGGACACCCATAATGGAGACGCGTATGTGACAATGGCAGAGGGACAGAAAATGAATGTCTACTGGCCAGTACCGAAAGACGCGTCCAGAGATTCGGAATTTCGGATCATCCATTTTGAGACGCTTCATCGTGAAAGCAACGTGGATACAGGTGAGCAGTTGAGACAGAATCCACCAACCGAGATTTCATGTGAAAAAATTGTGATTGCTGGAAAGGAGTTTATCACTTTTACGACACATTCATTTTCGCCGTTCGCGCTGCTGTATGAAAAAGGCGGCTCTGGATCCACAGATCAGCCGGTTGATCCGAAACCGGATCCATCGAATCCGGGAACTCCGGTTAAATCACCGAGCAACGCGAACCGATCGGATTCCTCCGATGATTCTGATGACTCTGGTTCTTCAACAACAACGAGAAAGAATCAGACGGTAACTACAAATACCACTACATCGACGAATACAACGGAGACAGATCAGACAGCAGGAGGCACGGATGAGACCAATCTTCCGGGTACTACGGGGGAAAATAACGAGTCTACCTCTGAGACGGTAGAAACAGATGAAACAAAGCTTCCGCAGACAGGACAAACCTGGTGGCCGGTATGGTTGTTGATGATGGCTGGCGGCGCACTGATTTTTGCGGGTCGGTCATTGAAGAAACGCGAGAAATAAATAAAATGCAGAGAGGGAGATCGCATATTTGAGATACTATGCGATCTCCCTTTTTACAGAAAAGAAAACATAAAAAAAGGCTATCATGAAAAGCAAATTTTTGGTAGGAACCGGCCTTATCATGATTGCGGCGGCCTTATGTCACAGGCTAAGTGAGTCAAAGAAATTTCTTCATATGATTTCTGAGATTTTCTTCCATCCCGGTGAGCTCGTCCGCGAGTTCCATGGCGGCCTTTGAGGCACCGGAATACTGATTTTTATAACCGCATATGGTCTTGATCCCCATATTACAACCGTCAGTGACAATACTGGCGGCTTCTTTGTCTCCGCCTTTTGCCATCATCCTCATTTCTGTGGACATCCAGGACCAGGCGGATGCCATTTTGCCCGGCTCTTTTCCCTGTTCTTCCATGGCACGCAATGTCTTTTTGATCCTCAGATCGAGATCCTGGTGCTTTTCATAGCTCGCAGTGATCTCATTCCATAATCCCTGATCGGAAACAAAATCCCGGATCTGTTCCAGACTCTCCGCCGCCATCGCGCATCCGGAATCGCATTCCCGGAGCAGATCGACTGTGTGTTCTTCCATTGTGATCATCCTTTCTATTAAGAAGGTTTTACAGGTCAGCTTCCGTGTGACGGATGATAAAAAATCCGTCATGGATCAGGCTGATCCGTATATATGAAAAGTATGGGAAAGACAGAAGAAAAATATACATTTTGTTATGGGCAGGAAGTGAAAGCGGATCGGGAATCTCTTTGAAAAATGCAGACGGAATTTCGGACATGCGGCTTTGTGCGGAGAAATTTACGGATCGGGCTCCGGTATGGACAGAAAAATTTAAGAAAATTAAAAATAAAGAGAAAAATGGATCAGTTGAATCAAGAACCTATTTATGTTATGATGGTAACGGTCGACAAAAAATGGCAGAAAATAGAAATACAGCGCGAAAAAGAAGTGCCGGTCCGGCGGAGCGCAGTTTCTGCCAGATATTGGAGGAAACATTTGGAAAAGACAGAAGCAGAGAAGATCCTGAGGGAAAAACTGGGATCCGCGGAGAAGATCCTTGTCGGGATCGGCTCTGAATGGAAGAAGAAAGAAGGCGCGGAGGAAGAGGAAATCCTCCATGCGGCTGAACAATTAAAGAAGTTTCTGGATGGAAAAGACTACTATATGATCACGTCCCTGGCAGACGAGGACGCAAAAAGACTCCCGTTTGATGCCGGACATATCGCGGTCCCGCACAGCGTATCCTTTACGGAAGAAAACTGGAAATCGTACACGCTGTGGCTTTCCTGCACCTTAAACAGGAATACGGTGCTTCTGGAGCTCGGGGAGAATTATAAAGATCCGTCCCTGATCCGCTGGCCGTTTGAGAAGACGGCGATGTTAAACAATAAGGCGTATCTGTTCCGTGTCCATAAGATCTTTTCGCAGGTTCCGGAAGAACTGGCCGGAAAATCATGTCCGGTGGCGGAATCATCCGTGAAATTTGCGGAAGAGTTTTTCGACTGATGTATCAATACTACAAGGAGGAAATATGGCTGCGATCGCAAATGACTGGTTAGCCCCGATGAGCGGGGAATTCAAAAAGCCGTATTACAGAAAATTGTATGAGACCGTAAAGAACGAGTACGAGACAAAGGAGGTCTACCCGGCGCCGGATGACATCTTCAACGCGTTCGCGTTCACGCCTCTCGCCAAAGTAAAAGTCGTGATCCTGGGACAGGACCCGTATCATGAGCCGGGGCAGGCCCACGGGCTGAGCTTCTCCGTGAAGCCGTCGGTGGAGATCCCGCCGTCTCTCGTAAACATTTATAAAGAGCTTCATGAGGACTGCGGCTGTTATATCCCGAATAACGGGTATTTAAAGAAGTGGGCCGACCAGGGCGTCATGCTCCTGAACACGGTCCTCACAGTCCGCGCCCATGCGGCAAACTCCCACAAGAATATCGGCTGGGAGGAATTCACGGACGCCGCGATTCGCATCTTAAATGAACAGGACCGCCCGATGGTGTTCATCCTCTGGGGACGCCCGGCGCAGATGAAAAAACCGATGCTGACGAACCCGAAGCACCTGATCCTCGAGTCACCGCACCCGAGCCCGCTGTCCGCCTACCGCGGATTTTTCGGCAGCCGTCCGTTCAGCAAGACAAATAAGTTCTTAAAAGAACACGGCCTGGAGCCGATCGACTGGCAGATCGAAAACGCCAACTAGCAATCTGGCGTGCGTCAGCGGGTTCGGAAAAATGCGCCGCAAGCTTGCTTGCAGAAGCATTTTTTTGAACCTGTTGACATAGGGCGGATGCCCGAAGCTTCTTGTTTTCATGACAATGAAAACAAGAAGAACGCACGCTATATTCAAAATATAAAGCATAGGAGTGAATATGAGTAATTTTATTGAATTTCTGAAGATCATCGTATTCGGTGTCGTAGAAGGTTTCACCGAATGGCTTCCGATCAGCAGTACCGGACACCTGATCCTGGTGGAAAATATCGTCCACCTCAACGTCTCTGAGGACTTTATGAACGTGTTCCGCGTTGTGATCCAGTTAGGTGCGATCCTGGCCGTCCTGGTCCTGTATTTCAGACGGCTGAACCCGTTTGATCCGGGAAAGAAACCGGCACAGAAACGTGCAACCTGGCACTTATGGTTCAAGATCGTGATCGCGTGTCTCCCGGCGGCTGTCATCGGAATCCTGTTTGATGATGTTCTGGATAAGTACCTCTACAATCCGTATGTCGTAGCGGCAATGCTGATCATCTACGGTGTGATCTTCATCGCATTTGAGAACCACAATCAGTATGCGGAGGCGCGGGTAAAGAAGGTCTCCCAGATCAGCTACCAGACCGCCTTCTATATCGGTTTATTCCAGCTTCTCGCCCTGGTCCCGGGTACATCGAGATCCGGCGCGACGATCCTCGGCGCGATGATGCTCGGCTGCTCCAGAACAGTAGCATCCGAGTTCACCTTCTTCCTTGGAATTCCGGTCATGTTCGGCGCCAGCCTCTTAAAGATTGTTCACTACGGACTCGCATTCTCCGCGATGGAACTCTTCTTCATGGTGGCAGCGATGGTGATCGCGTTCATCGTTTCCATGTATTCGATCCAGTTTTTACTTGGATATGTCAAGAAACATGACTTCAAGTTCTTCGGATATTACCGTATCGTCCTTGGCGTGATCGTCCTGATCTACTTCGGACTGACTGCGATCCTTGCAAAATAGATCCTGTATTGTTAAAAAAAACATTCATATGAAATCCCGGGCTGTATGAGGAATGGCTGATCTCCTCATATAGCCCGGGATTTCCTGTTTCATAGGAAATTCCTATAGAACGTCCGGTTAAACGAAAAGACACTGTGTACAGAAATGTGATTCCATTTCACAGAACTATCCATGATTCATCACACTTTCATCACAATTCACTGGTACACTATGTCATGTAGTTGAGGGGAAGGAAAAAAGAGATCCCTTAAATACGAAAGACAAGATCTGAAAGCATCTGGCAGACAGGTTTTCCGAAGAAAGGCTGATCCGGATGCAGAAGAAATGATCAGAAATATCACTCGTTACAGAAAGGAGATACCTGTTATGTATGATGAAAATAAATGGAACGAAATGAACAATGAAAATGAAAAGAAGGACGGCGGGGAGCCGGTAAATGCGCAGAACGCTCAGAACGCACAGCAGCCGCAGAACCGCCCGCAGGATGCACAGCAGTCCCAGGGACAGAGCGAACACACCGGAAGACAGATCTACGGAAGACTCGGCGGTGCTCAGAGCGGTCAGCCATATAACGGAAATGCCCAGAATCAGAACCAGAACGGTTCCTACTACGGCGGACAGCAGCATCAGCAGTATTACGGAAACCAGAACCAGTACACAAACCCGTATCAGCAGTATGATTACTACCAGGGACATGGACAGAATCCGAATCAGAACGGAAACAGCCACCATGCTCCGAAGAAGAACCAGCATATGAAGACAGCGGCTCTCGTCACAGCGGCGGCACTTCTCTTCGGTGTTGTCTCCGGAGGTACGATGTACGGAGTCAACCGTGCGGCGAACACCCTGTTCCCGTACCAGAGTTCCCAGGCGAGCGCTTCCAGCGAGACGATCGGTCAGACTTCCCAGGTCCCGGCGGCGAACACCTCCACATCATCCAGCAACGGTGTTGTTATTGAGGATGTATCCGCGATCGTGGATGCGACACTTCCGTCCGTTGTATCGATCACGAATACCCAGCTCTACCAGAGCAACAGCTGGTTCGGACCGTCCCAGACTTACGAAGTTCCGAGCAGCGGTTCCGGCATCATCGTCGGACAGAATGACTCAGAGCTTCTGATCGTCACAAACAACCACGTTGTCAGCGACACCGAAGGTCTTACGGTCACATTCGCAGATGAGAGTACCGCAGATGCAGCGATCAAGGGAACCGATTCTGAGGCAGACCTCGCAGTGATCGCTGTTCCGCTCGACAGCATCTCCGCTGACACAAAGAGCAAGATCAAAGCGGCAACACTCGGTGATTCCGACTCCTTAAAGATGGGCCAGGGCGTGATCGCGATCGGCAATGCACTTGGACTTGGCCAGAGCGTCACAGTCGGACATGTCAGTGCATTAAACAGAGAGATCAACGTTGACGATACCACAAAGACCGTGATCCAGACAGATGCAGCCATCAACCCGGGCAACAGCGGCGGAGCTCTTTTAAACTCCAAAGGTGAGGTCATCGGTATCAATGAAGCAAAGTATGCAGATACAAGTGTTGAGGGCGTCGGCTATGCGATCCCGATCTCCAAAGCAAAAGCGATCATCGATGATCTGATGACAAGAACCACAAAGATCGCTGTTTCCGAATCAGAACAGGGCTATCTCGGGATCCAGTTACAGAACATCGACGAGTCCATGGCAAAGATGTACGGAATGCCGCAGGGCGTCTATGTTTACAAGATCATGGAAGACTCCGCAGCAGCAGGATCTGACCTTCATGAGAAAGACATCATCACAAAGTTAGACGGTGAGAAGATCTCCAACTATGCAGACCTTGCAAAGCTTTTAACTTACTATAAATCCGGTGATACTGTAACTCTTACCGTACAGTCTCTTGTCAACGGCAGCTACCAGGAGAGAGAAGTCCAGGTAACCTTAAAGAACCGTCCGGCAGAAGCTGACAATGGAAACAGCCAGGATCAGAGCCAGAGCCAGGATCAGAGCCAGAGCCAGGATCAGAAACCGGCACAGAGCCAGTCAAAGATCGGCAAATAAAACAGAAACAGAACAGGATCTGCAGCCCGCAGATTAAGGCGGGAGGCAGAAAGAAAAGATAAAAAGCAGGAGCGCCATCCGGATCCATCCGGACAGGCGCTCCTGCTTTTTGCTATCCGGTCTGGGAACCGGCAGCGGGGAAGGTTTGGTATAGAGTTTTTTCCCTGCACGGTGAAAACACAGGAGCCGTGGCAGGAATCTATCAGAAATTCCTGAAGATGGAATTTACAGGAAATTCATGAATGTCGTCAGTACCATGGAGTTGAAGAAGTCTACAAACAGACTTCCGACAAGCGGTACGATGAAGAATGCTCTCGGAGCTGCACCGTAGCGCTCAACGAGTGCTCTCATGTTTGCCATCGCGTTCGGGGTAGCGCCCATGCCGAAGCCGCAGAAAGCGGTGGTCATAGCAGCTGCCTCGTAGTCACGTCCCATCACGTTGAATACAACGAAGTTTGCGTACAGGAACATGACAACGGTCTGGACAAGAAGAATGACGATCATCGGAAGAGCGAGCGCTGCTAACTGCCAGAGCTTTAAGCTCATCATTGCCATGGAAAGGAACAGGTTTAAGGAAAGTCCGCCCAGGGCGTCGATCTCGACCATCGGAAGTTCTTTGTTCTGGACATCCCAGATATTGCGGATCGCTGCTGCTGCGAGCATAGCGCCGATGTAAGTCGGGAATGTCAGGTGGCATACATCTTTGAAGAAGGTGAAAATAAGAGTACCGAGACCGATGGCAACCGCTAAAAACATTGCGGATGTTGTGAATTTCTGACCATCAACGGCCGGCATAACCTCAGCTGTCTCGTTGCCTTCCTCAGCTGCTGTGGATTTCAAGTGGAGTTTTTCAACACGGGCGCGGGCGATCGGGCCGCCCATCATGCTTCCGGATACAAGTCCGTATGTAGCTGCCGCGAGAGCAACAGTGGTAGCGCCGACAACGGCATAATCCGTCTCAAGAAGCGGTCCGAAGGAACCGGATGTTCCGTGTCCTCCTACTAACGGCATGGAACCCATACATAAACCGAGCAGCGGGTTTAAACCAAAGGCTGCTGCGAGTCCGCTGCCGACTGCGTCCTGGATGACACAGATCGCGACCGCGAGACCGAGGAACATGAATACCTGGATGCCGCCTTTCTTTAAGAGACGGAAGCAGGCTGTGAATCCGACGCTGCAGAAGAAGATCGTCATGAAGACACTCTGTAATGTCGTGTCAAAGGAAAGTTCCAGGATCCCGGCTGCATATAATGCCAGATGAGCCAGCGCAAATACGATACCGCCGGCAACCGGTGCCGGGATGCAGTACTTGCTTAAGAATGAAAGTTTGTTGACCATGAGTCGTCCGAGACAATAGACGAGTGCGCCGAGAGCGCAGGCCTGATACATGTCGAGCTGTAAAGTAATCATAAGATACCCCCTCTTATTTTTTGGTAATTGTTCAATTATGCAAAAATCTGTGCAGGGAGACGAACGGAAAATTTGCATCCATAAACATCTCTGTGTACAAGCTGCACAAAAAACTGAACTTATCACCAATTTTTTGCTACAATTTCATCATAAAACCTCACTACAAAAAAATTCAAAAAAATACAGGGGGGAAGATTCAGATAGCGCTAAGCAAAAAAGCACATCTGTCTGGAACTTTGCGGCAGGCTTTTTGTTGCGAGTCCTGCGGATTTGCATTATAATAGTGGATAATTCGTAATCATTCAGTAGGTCTGCGCACTTGCTGCACTGACCGTAATAAAACACAGGCTTGAAGGCAAAAATCCCATCGGCGAAGCCGATTTAAAATGGATTTTTGCTCGTAACTTGCCATGCATCCGAAAGGAAGCTCCGGGGGAGGTTCCTGTAGGTGTGAGGGCACTGAACAGTTACGGTAATTCTGAAAAATTCAGAAAGAAAAAAGATTCCGTGGATTTTGAGCGCATTTTGCAGAAAAAAGAGCGTATGTGGTGGCTGCGAAAATACGGGATATTTGCAACGATAGAAAGATCAGGAGAAATACATTGGAAGACAACAGAAATAACGGATATGAAAAAGTCTGCTGCATGTGCAGACGGACGGAGAACCAGGCGGGAAAGATGATCACATTGCCAGGCGGACTGAACGTGTGCAGGGACTGCATGCAGAGATCGTTTGACATGATGATGGGAAGCGGTATGGACTGGACAAAGATGTCCGGGATCACGCCGGAAATGTTGAAAAATATGTATCTGAATCCGATGGGAAGCGGAAATGGAGCGCAGAAGCCCGAGAACGCCGGAGCTGCTTCGGGCAAGAAAGACGCTGTGAGCGGAGCGGAAAAAACGGTTGGGGTTTCTGAAGCCGCTGAAATGAGCACAGAAAGCGGGAACGGAACGGTTCCGGGAGATACTGGTGTGATCAGAAAGGCGGAAAAACAGGATTCTGAGGATGATCTGGATGAAGCAGACGGTGTAAATACAGAATCTGATGAAGACAATGAGCAGACCGTCGTGGATGCTGACGAGACCGGGGATGGCGATGATTTCGAGGAAGACGGTGAAGAGGCAGAAGGAATTCCACTTGGGAATATCTTCGGAATTCCGGTAGGTCAGATCGATCTCGGCGCCCTCATGGGACAGAGCCATAAGCGAAAGAAAAAGAAGAAAAAAGTAAAAAAAGAACTGTTTAAGCTCAGTGAGATCCCGGCACCCCATGCGATCAAGGCGCAGCTCGACGAGTATGTGATCGGTCAGGAGCAGGCGAAAAAGGCGATCTCCGTCGCGGTCTACAACCACTATAAGCGTGTATTCTCAAGGACATCCCCGGATGCTGAGAAATACGGAACAGATGTTGAGATCGAAAAGTCCAACATTCTGATGATCGGACCCACCGGAAGCGGTAAGACCTATCTTGTAAAGACTCTCGCAAAGCTTCTCGATGTGCCGCTTGCCATCGCGGATGCCACATCCTTAACAGAGGCCGGTTATATCGGTGACGATATCGAGAGCGTTCTCACAAAGCTTCTCGCGGCGGCGGGCGGCGATATCCAGAAGGCGGAGATGGGGATCGTATTCATCGATGAGATCGATAAGATCGCGAAGAAGAAGTCCACGAATACCCGCGATGTCAGCGGTGAGTCTGTTCAGCAGGAGCTCTTAAAGCTTCTTGAGGGAGCGGATGTGGAAGTCCCGGTCGGAACAGGGCAGAAGAATGCCATGACTCCGATGGAAATGGTCAACACGGACAATATCCTCTTTATCTGCGGAGGTGCGTTCCCGGATCTTGAAACGATCATCAAGGAGCGCCTGACGAACACAACGTCCATCGGATTCGGCTCCGACCCGAAAGACAAGTACGATAAGGATCCGGACATTCTCTCAAAGGTCACAAACCAGGATCTCAGGGAGTTCGGAATGATCCCGGAGTTCCTCGGAAGACTTCCGGTGACAGTGACACTCCAGGGACTCACGAAGGACTTCCTGGTGCGGATCTTAAAGGAGCCGAAGAATGCGATCTTAAAGCAGTACCGGAAGCTTCTCGCGATGGATGAAGTCAACTTAAACTTTGATGATGACGCATTGGAATGGATCGCGGAACAGGCTTTAAAGAAAGACACCGGTGCGAGAGCGCTCCGGGCGATCATCGAGGAGTTCATGCTCGATATCATGTTCGAGATCCCGAAGGACCCGGAGATCGGTTCTGTGACGATCACCCGCGCGTATCTGGAAAAACATGGCGGCCCACGGATCGAGATGCGGGAGTATTCTACGGCGGACAAGAAGGCGGTTGCTCTGCCGGGGCCGACGGAAGCCTGTTACAAAGCTGAATAAATATGAATCCTGCTGATAGTGTCTGCACGGCATCGGATGTTATAAATTAAAGGTTTCTGAGATGTAAAAAAGCTTCATACAGATCCAGCGTTCCATATCCGAACTCACGGTTCGGGTATGTGAGCGCTGGATTTCTTTGTGCCCCACGGACGAAGATGGACTTTAGCACCGGCGTGTTGAGATACGGATAATTTGCATTGAGGACGCCCCAGTTCAACAGGATCGCCGCGGCACCGGCGAGGTGGGCGGCGGAGACGGAGGTGCCGGACATTCTTGTGAGACGTCTTCCTGAGACGGACGCGCCTAAGATGTTGACACCCGGGGCAGCGAGGTCCGGCTTTATCCGGCCGGACAGGCTGTAGCCGCGGCTGGCGTGGATGTAGATGCTGTTTTTGGTGTGGTCGTAGGCGGTGACAGTGATGGGATACCGGGCATTTCCGGGATCTGTGATGATCGTATCGGGATCCGGGCGGAGAAAATAGGTCTCATCGGTGATAAAGCCCCGGACCGGCAGCCAGAGATGAAAGGTCTCACGGATGTCCAGAGAGTTCCGTATCAGGATCCGCCAGATCCCGGACATGGGGTTTTCGAAGCGCATAAAGATAAACTGGCTTCCGGCGCTCACATCGGCGATCTGGGTGTAGACTGTGATCTGGGTCTGTTCCAGGAGAAAGGACACCGTGTTCTCGCCCCGGAGCGGAACGGAAATCTCCCGCGCAACTTCGCCGGTCGGTGAGATAAAGCCTACCGTGTAGACACCCATGTTCTCTGCCCAAAGTTCCATGGAAAAACCGGCTTCCCGTTCCCCCACCCGCAGCTCCGCGGTGACTTCATCCGTGCTTGCGTCCATGACAGCCCGGAAGTGATGTCTTGCCCCGGTCTCGTTCCCGGCAGCGGTGATGACGGCGGAACCGTTAGAAAGGCTGACCTGGTTTAAATACTGCCCGAGGCGGCTCATTCCCATGTGGCTTCCTATATTGGTGCCGAGAGGAATGCAGACGACGAGGGGCATGGAGTATTTTCTGGCGAGAAAATAGAGATAGGAGACGCCCATCATGATATCGTTTTCCTGGTAGGCCTCTGCCCCGTCCTGGATCAGGTAGAAGTCACGGAGATACTGCTTGGCGGGTTTTAATTTCACCATGGCGATGGATGCCTGCGGTGCCGCCCCGGAAAATCCCGCCCGTTCATCCCGGTTCCCGGCGGCAATGGAAGCGAGAAATGTTCCATGTCCGTTTTCGTCCCGGGTGGGGACGATGGAGGCGGGATTGTCGGAGTTCAGGGCCAGGTTGATCTCATCGGCAGTGTATTGCGTGCCGTAGAGAGCTGAGAAGGCAGAAAATGGTTTTACAGTTTCATTCTCTATATTGTTAGAATTATCTGAATTATTTGTCTGGTCCCATATCCCAATAATTCTTGTACTTCCATCTACATTCCGAAACAGCGAATCTGTATAATTGATCCCCGTATCCACAAATCCCACAATAACTCCCGCGCCCTGATTGTTCAGCACCGGAAGCTCCCCCGCTGGCGTGATCCCGGCAGCATCCATACTTGTGACATCCAGAAGACTATATAGCTTCGGAACTGCCGAATATGTATAGGAAGTATAAGTAGAAGGTGTCACCGTGGAGAGCGGAACATAGACGACCGCCAGTGTAGAATTCACAAAATCAATGCAGTCTGTCCCCTGTGAACGAATAAACTCTTCAGGTGTAGTAAAATAAGGCGCGATAAAATCCGCAAAATCTTCCGACGCGACAGAATTTGTACATGACATGGCTGATACTCCGCAGAAAATGGTTCATACTATATATGTATATGAGGGACAAGGGCACATGTTCCCCAAAAAAAATTACAGGATCAGAAAACGGGAAGAGGAACGAGAGGCGTAAATGAAATGGGTAAGAAAACGTGTGAAAATGGCGCCACGGTCTGACCGTGAAATAAGAAATATATGGACGGACCCTTTAAAATGTTGTAATATAAGGATATCTGTGAAAGTATGCAATCATGTAAGATAGAAAAGAAAGGGGAATCGCAATGTTTGGATTTTTGACATTCGGAACGACGCTTGCGCTTACAGATCTGGCTGTGAAAAAAGAGATCGAAGCCAGACCCGATGAAGAATTCCCGAAAACCGTGAAAGAATCAGGCGGCCTGATCCGCCTCTACAAAAACCACAATCCGGGCTTTTCCTTCGGATTCATGAAGGAATACCCGAAACTTGTGGAGATGGTCCCGGTCTGCATGCTGTCGGCGGTAGCCGGTGCATGGGCGTATGTGATCGGAAAGAAGGGACGCGTGCTGGAGAAGACGGCGCTGACCCTGGTGCTGGCCGGCGGAGCGAGCAACCTTTATGACCGGCTCAAACGCGGATATGTGGTGGACTATTTCAGCATCCAGTGGAAGAAACTGAAAAAAGTGGTCTTCAACCTGGGTGATATCTTTATTTTTGCCGGATCTGCCCTGTTTGCGGCAGTCCAGCTCGTGGAGGAGGTCCGCGAAATTCTTCCGAAAGAAAAAATCTTTGTTAAGGAAGAAGAGTAATTCAGGCAGCAGGACACAAAATCCAGCTCACCCATGCTGCAAAATACATCGGCGCAGAAAAGCCGGGACAATGAGGAGAACAGTCTATATGAAGAAACAATATGATTACCTGTTAGTGGGCAGCGGACTTTTCGCCGGAGTTTTCGCGTACTACGCAAAAAAAGCCGGAAAGACCTGCCTCGTTCTTGAGAAGAGAGGACATGCAGGCGGAAACATCTACTGCGAAAATATCGAGGGCATCAACGTACACCGCTACGGCGCCCATATCTTCCATACCAGTAACAAGGAAGTCTGGAACTTTGTGAACAGCCTCGTGGAATTCAACCGCTACACAAACAGCCCGGTTGCGAACTACAAGGGCGAGATGTACAACATGCCGTTCAATATGAACACCTTCAGCCGCATGTGGGGAATCTCCACTCCGGAGGAGGCAAAAAAGATCATCAATGAGCAGAGAAAGGTCATCAAGGGCGAGCCGAAGAACCTGGAAGAGCAGGCCATCAGCCTTGTGGGAACCCACATCTACCAGAAGCTTGTAAAGGGTTACACGGAGAAACAGTGGGGCAGAGACTGCAGGGAGCTCCCGGCTTTCATCATCAAACGTCTTCCGGTGCGCTACACCTATGACAACAACTACTTTAACGATCTCTATCAGGGGATCCCGATCGGCGGCTACAATAAGATCACAGAAAAGCTCTTTGAGGGCTGTGAGATCCGCCTTGGAACCGACTATCTGGCGGATAAAGCGAAATATGATGCGCTTGCGGACAAGGTCGTGTATACAGGAACCATTGACAGCTATTTTGACTACTGCTTCGGAAAACTCCAGTACCGCAGCCTGCGGTTCGAGACGGAGGTCTTAGACTGCGACAATTATCAGGGCAATGCGGTCATCAACTACACCGACCGCGAGACTCCGTACACGAGGATCATTGAGCACAAACACTTCGAGTTCGGAACCCAGGAGAAGACAGTCATCACGAGAGAGTACCCAGCGGAGTGGACCGAGGGTATGGAGCCATACTATCCGGTAAACGATGAGAGAAACCAGGAATTATATAAGAAATACGCGGAACTCGCTGGAAAAGAGAAGAGTGTGATCTTCGGCGGAAGACTTGCGGAATACCGCTACTATGATATGGATAAGGTCATCGAATCCGCACTTTCCTGCGTAAAGAAGGAATTCGGAAATGAATAACCGGCCAAAGGTGCCCCACGGATTTGCAGGACTCATCATCGGTGACGGATCCGCGGTATCGGAGCAGAAGAACATCATCTGGAACATGATCGGAAGCTTCCTCTACGCCTTTGCGTCCATGGTGCTCTCTATCGCGGTGGTCCAGCTTGCGGGCGAGGACGCGGGCGGAGTGTTCACCTTCGCCTTTACGACCTTCGGACAGCACATGTTCATGGCGGCATACTTCGGGATCCGCCCGTTCCAGATCACAGATACCGGGGAGAAGTACACCTTCGGTGACTATCTCGGGCTGCGTCTCATCACCTGCGGCCTCGCGATTCTTGTGGGCTTTGGCTATGTGATGGTCAGCGGCTATACCTTTGAGAAAGCGGCCATCGTCTTCCTGATGGTGGTCTACAAGGTCATCGATGCTCTGGCAGATACATACGAGGCGGAATTCCAGCGCGGCGGAAGACTGTATCTGACAGGAAAATCCAATGCATTCCGGACGATCCTCTCCGTGGCATGTTTCCTCGGAAGCCTCGCACTGACGGGAGAACTTCTGACGGCCAGTATCTGGGCGGTGGGCGCACAGATCGCAGGCTTTCTCCTGTTCGATGTCCTTGTGATCCGGGAACTCCCGAATGTGACATGGAAGTCGGGGCGCGGAAAGAAATTCCAGCTCTTCCGGGATAATATTCTGTTATTTTTCTCGGTGGTTCTGGACTTCTATATCTTTTCCGCATCAAAATACGCCATCGAGGCCCATATGGCAGACCGTGATCTCGCAGTCTACGGCGCGATCTTTATGCCGACCAGCGTAATCAACCTGGTTGCCGGCTTCGTGATCCGCCCGTACCTCACAAAGCTCGCGGTGGACTGGGAGACAGGCCACTTAAAAGCATTCCGGAAGATCATCAGGAACCTTGCCCTGATCATTGCGGCCCTGACAGTCCTCGCAGTGGGCGGCGCATGGCTGCTCGGCATTCCGGTGATCAGCCTGCTGTATCCGAACCTGCGGGAGGGGCTTTCCACCTGCCGCGTGGCACTGGTGCTCATCATCATCGGAGGAGCACTGAATGCGTTCATGAACCTGTTTTATTATTCACTTATAATTATGCAGAAACAGAAATTCATCATTCTTGGATATGCTTTCGTCAGTGTGCTGGCGGTCCTTTCCTCCGGCTGGTTTGTCCGGATGGGCGGGATTCAGGGCGGTTCCTTTGTATACATGCTTTTGATGGCCGCACTGATGGTATTTTTCGGAATCTTTTCGGCAGGCTTTATGAAACAGAAAGAGAGAGCACAAAAACATAATGAGGGTTGATGTGATCATCCCGGTCTACGGTCCGGGAAACAGATTGTTGGAATTATTTGACCAGTTGGGACACCAGACCGTACCGGTGGATCGGCTGATCGTCATGAATACAGAAAAGTCCCTGTGGGATAAGTGGACGGAGACTCTGGAACCGGGAAGACTCCCGGAAAATCTCTCCGTGTACCATGTGACGAAGGAAGAATTTGACCACGGTGCCACGAGAAATGCAGGGATCGAACATTCCGACGCGGATGTCTGTGTCTGCATGACTCACGACGCGCTTCCGGCGGACACGGGGCTCTTAAAAGCCCTGACGGACGCGCTTTTTGCAGAGAAGGATATCGCCGTGGCATATGCGAGACAGCTTCCCGCAAAGGACTGCAATATCATCGAGCGCCACACGAGAGAGTTCAACTATCCGGACAAAAGCCGGATAAAGAGGCTCTCGGATCTCGACACGCTTGGAATCAAGACGTACTTCTGTTCCAATGTCTGTGCGGCATATAAGCGGGAGATCTATATGGAGCTGGGGGGATTTATCCGGAAGACGATCTTCAATGAGGACATGATCTTCGCGGCGAAGGCCATGAAGAACGGATATGCGGTCTGCTATGCGGCAGACGCAAGAGTGATCCACTCCCACAACTACACGGCGGTGGAACAGTTCCACAGAAATTTCGATCTTGCGGTCTCTCAGGCGGATCATCCCGATGTATTCTCCGGGATCCGGTCTGAGGGCGAGGGGATCCGCATGGTAAAGGACACCGTGCGCTGGCTGGTAAAAACGGGGCATACATACCTCGTGCCGAAGCTTGTGGTGGACAGCGGGTTTAAATATATGGGATATCTCGCAGGAAAGCGGTATAAAAAGCTGCCGAAGGCATTGGTAGTTAAGTTATCTATGAACCGGAATTACTGGAAATAGAGTTGAAAATTATGTAAAACTGTTCAGTAGGTCTGCGCACTTGCTGCGCTGACCGTAAGAAAACATAGGATAGGAGGCAAAAATCCCATCAGCGAAGCTGATCTGGAATGGATTTTTGCGTGTAACTATGAAGGTACTGAATAGTTACAATTATGTAAACTGATTTGCTGCATATTCCTCTATATCAATGGCTGTGTGGCAGGTCAGAGCAGAAAAATATTGTCATTCTGCACTCCGGGTGGTATGATGTAGTGCGGAAATGCCGAAAAATGGCGGAAATACAGCGGCTGATCCGAAAAAGAAAACAAGCACAGCCGTAAATTTATAAAAAGGTGAGGTAAAAGACTATGGGAAAGATTAAAGTTTCTTCCTGTGAAACAGATGGAATGGTAATCGAAGGCCTTCATGTAATCGAGCCGACCGTATTCAACGACGAGCGCGGATACTTTATGGAGACATACAACCAGAATGATTTTAAAGAGGCAGGACTCAATATGGTTTTCGTACAGGATAACCAGTCGATGTCCGTAAAGGGTGTACTCCGCGGCCTTCACTTCCAGAAACAGTTCCCGCAGGGCAAGCTTGTCCGTGCGGTACGCGGAACCGTGTTCGATGTAGCGGTTGACTTAAGAACACACTCTAAGACATACGGCAAGTGGTTCGGCGTTGAGCTTTCTGCGGAGAATAAGAAACAGTTCTATATTCCGGAAGGCTTTGCCCACGGCTTTGTCGTTCTTTCCGATGAAGCAGAGTTTGCTTACAAGTGTACCGATTTCTATCATCCGGGTGACGAGGGCGGACTTGCATGGAACGATGAGACCATCGGCGTAAAGTGGCCGATCACGCCGGATATGCAGCTCATCATCTCTGAGAAAGACCAGAAATGGCCGGGATTTAAAGAGATCTTCAAGTTTGATCGTTAGTAATTAGCAGTGCGGCGCCAAATGCGGCAAGATGTGTCGCCAACTTGTTTGCGTAGGCATCTTTCCGCATTTAGCGACATAAGGCGAATGCCCGGGGCTTCTTGTTTTCATGCAATGAAAACAAGAAGATGGCGCTGCCAGGAGCTGCATCAATAGAAAGGTTGTAAAAGCGTGAATTATTTGACTTCATTACTGAAGGAGCTGGTGGCAAAAAGAAAACTGATCTGGGAGCTTTCCAAGGCAGATTTCAGAAAACGTTTTGTCGGCTCCTATTTTGGCGTTGTCTGGATGTTCATCCAGCCGATCGTCACCGTCCTGATCTACTGGCTCATCTTCGGTCCGATCGGATTCAAGAGTGCGCCGCCGGTGCCGAACGCCTCGTACGTCCAGTGGCTGATTCCGGGCATCGCCCCGTGGTTCTTCTTCTCTGAAGCCTTGAACTGCGGAACGGGATGCCTTCAGGAGTACAATTATCTGGTAAAAAAAGTAGTATTCAAAGTGGAGATCCTGCCGGTGATCAAGCTGATCTCCTGTCTGTTTGTGCATGTGTTTTTCGTCCTGATCATGTTCTTCGTGTTCCTGATCAGCGGCAAAAAACCGGAACTTTCCTGGATCCAGATCATTTATTACTCCTTTGCCACATCCATGTACGCTCTGGCGCTCACGTACCTTACGAGTGCGATCCAGGTATTCTTTAAGGATATGGCACAGATCGTCAGCATCTGCCTGCAGTTCGGCATGTGGCTGACCCCGATCATGTACAGTGAACAGTTATTCTTAGATAAGGGCTTGACGATGGCTCCGATGATCCTGAAACTGAACCCGTTTTATTATATCGCGGCTGGATACCGTGACAGCATGCTGACGGGAGACTGGTTCTTCATGCGTCCGACACTGACCGTGTATTTCTGGGCAGTGACCCTGATCACCATGTTAGTGGGACTCAAAGTATTCAAGCGGCTCCGTCCGCATTTCTCAGATGTATTGTAGGAGGAAACCATGTCTGCCAATGCGATTACAGTAAAAGACGTGACGAAGGTGTACAGACTCTACGACAAGCCGATCGATCGACTGAAAGAGTCCTTAAGCCCGACACATAAAAGCTATCACAAGGATTTCTATGCCTTAAATGGTCTCTCCTTCAATGTAGAAAAGGGTCAGACCGTAGGCATTATCGGAACGAACGGTTCCGGAAAATCAACGATCTTAAAGATCATCACCGGCGTCCTCACACCGACCACCGGTCAGGTGGACGTGGAGGGAAAGATCTCCGCGCTTCTGGAGCTTGGAGCCGGGTTCAATATGGACTACACCGGAATTGAAAATATCTATATGAACGGCACCATGATGGGGTATTCCCGGAAAGAGATGGATGAAAAGCTGCAGGATATTCTGGATTTTGCGGATATCGGCGATTTTGTCTATCAGCCGGTAAAGACCTACTCCAGCGGTATGTTCGTCCGTTTGGCATTTGCGCTTAACATTAACGTGGAGCCGGAGATCCTGATCGTCGACGAGGCCCTGTCCGTCGGAGACGTATTCTTTCAGGCAAAATGTTACCGGAAGATGGAGGAGATCAAGCAGAGGGGAACAACGATCCTCATGGTTACCCACGATATGGGCAGTATCATCAAATACTGCGATAAGGTCGTTCTCTTAAACAAGGGCGAGTTCATCGCGGAAGGTGAGCCGGGCCATATGGTGGATCTCTATAAGAAGATCCTGGCAAACCAGCTGGATTCCTTAAAGGAAGAGCTGGAGAGCGACTATTCCGGCGGTATGCTGGGCGAAGAAAAGAACGTGAAGGCTGAGAAAGTCCATTCCGATGGATCTCTCATGAAGGATAAGATCACCATCAACACCGACCGAACCGAGTACGGAGACGGACGGGCAGAGATCTTTGATCTGGGGCTTTTTGACGCGAGAGGAAACCTCACAAATCTCCTGCTAAAGGGAGAGATGTTCACGATCAGGGAGCGGATCCGCTTCCATGCGCCGATCAAGTGTCCGATCTTTACCTATACGATCCGTGACAAGAAGGGAACGGATCTCACCGGAACGAACACCATGTATGAGGGCTGTGACATCAAACCGGTGGGAGACGGCGATGTCTACGATGTTTCCTTTACCCAGAAGATGACACTGCAGGGCGGCGAGTATCTTCTCTCCATGAGCTGTACAGGCTTTGAGGGTGAGGAACATGTGGTATACCACCGTCTGTACAATATCGCAAACCTTACGGTGATCTCCAATAAGAATACGGTCGGTGTGTATGACATGGAATCGGAAGTGGAGACATCGTTGACAAAAGCATAAGACCAGAACATGGCATTTTGACAGCAGGATCTGTCTGAAAAGACCGGCAGGATCCGGGAAAAATGTCTGTGACACATAGCGGGAGAAAAAGATGAAGGATTACAGTTATGAACTTCTTGACCTGCTCGAAAAGTATAAAGGAGATGCGGAGGCGGCACTGCGGGGAGAAACAAGCCCGTGGTGTCTCTACGCATTTTCTCCGTTAAGGGAAAATCTTTTCGAGTGGCTGGAAATGAAAAAAAATGACCGGGTTCTCCAGGTCGGATCCGACTACGGTTCCTGTACCGGACTTTTTACAGAGCGTGCCGGTGAGGTGGTCGTTCTGGATCAGCGGGATGAGAATCTGGAGGTGAACCGGAGAAGGCATGGAGAAAAGAAAAATCTCTTCCTGATCCGCGGGGAACTTCCGAAGGCAGATGCAGAGTCTCTTGGGTGGAAAGAGTACAAGGGAAAAGAACGTGCAGCAGAGGAGCTGGACGCGCTCTATAAAGCTGGATTCGACTATGTGATCCTGCCGTCCATGCTTTCCGCGACAGAGAAAAGCGGGGCAGCGGATCTGCTCGAGAGAGCGGCATCCCTTGTGAGACCGGGAGGAAAACTCTTAGCAGCGGCTGAGAATGAGTCCGGCGTCCGCTACTTTATGGGCGCGGAGCCATTTGAACACTCCTTTTTAGAGGTGGAGCTGCGCGGTCTGTTTGAGGGATTAAAGGAAAAATTCGGTGGAACCGCGATGCTCTACTACCCGGTTCCGGATTACCGTTATCCGGTAACTCTCTACTCCGATGACTATCTCCCGCAGACCGGCGATGTGACGAATATCTCCGCCCGTCTTGACGGTCCGGGACTCTGGTTCGGAAACGAGGAGAAAGCCATGGCGAACGCATGCAGAAATGGGGACTTTACGAAGTTTTCCAACTCATTCCTTGGCATGTGGGAAAAGGGGAAAGCATGAGACAGATTTTATTTGTAAAATACAACCGGACCAGAGCGGAGCAGTTCCAGTTAAAGACGGAGATCGTAAAAGAAGACGGTGTTCTCACCGTTGAAAAGACGGCTCTCACAGCGGCTGGCGAAGCACATATCCGCTCCTTCGGAGAAAAATATGAGAAGATCCGGGAACTGAATCCTGCTGTCCGCTTTTTAAAACCGGAATGGAAAGAAGATAAGAGGACAGTTTCCTTCCGCTACTTAAACGGGAAGACTGTTGGAGATGCTCTCGGAGAAGCAATCGTCATGGGCGAAGTTCCGTATAAAGAGCTTGAGACTGTGATGAAGGTGCTGTTCCCGGAAAACGAGGACGCAAAAACGTTTCAGGTGACACCGGAGTTTGAGGCAGTATTTGGAAAAGTTCCGGCGATCAGCGGTAAGGCAGTTGCTGTCTCCAATGTGGACGGACTCTTCGAGAACCTGATGGTGCCGGAAAATGAGAATTGCATCTATGGAATCGACTATGAGTGGGTATTTGATTTCCCAATCCCGGAGAAATTCTTAAAGTACCGTAATCTTTTATATTTTTACAGACGATATGAGAAGGTACTGAACGTAAAAGAACAGGATCTCTATGCCCGTTTCGGGATCACAGATGAGGAACAGTCCGTATTTGACGGTATGGAAAAGGCATTCCAGTCCTATGTTCATGATGCAGGCTCCTTCGGCTATATGAAACAGTACGAACAGCCGACGAAGACTGTGGAATTCCTTCTCGACCGGGAGAGCGAGCTCTACAAGGTAAAGGACTGGTGCGAGAACTTAAAACAGGAGATCGCGGAAAAAGATATCACGATCAGCAAGCAGCAGGAGGTCCAGCGCCTCACAAACAACCATGTGACGAATCTGGATGCCATCATCGCCAGCCTCAGAAGCGAGAACGCGAGAATGGCAGGAGACCTTGCGTACCTGTCGAAGCATGAGGCAATCATGTGGAAAATCCTCCGGAAATGCCACCGTGCTGTGGATAAAGTCATGCCGAAGGGTACGAGAAAGAGAAAGATCGCCGGTTACTTTAAGAACACCGTATTCCACCCGGGAAAATACGGAAAGCTGTATTTTACAAAGGACGGAAGGAACAGGATCCGCGGCGATTTCAAGATCGGTGCCGGATACTTGGAGCACGGAAAACTGCACTTTGACTATGTGGAACATCCAGCTGTGTCCATCGTGATCCCGGTCTATAACCAGATCCACTATACCTACGCCTGTCTGCTCTCTATCTTAGAGAACACAAAGGACGTGACTTACGAGATTATCATTGCAGATGACGTGTCCACGGACGCGACGAAGGAGCTGTCCATGTACGCGGAAAATCTCGTGATCTGCAGAAATAAGACAAATCAGGGATTCTTAAGGAACTGCAATCAGGCAGCGAAGGCAGCCCGCGGAAAGTATGTCATGTTCTTAAACAACGACACTCAGGTGACTCCGGGCTGGCTGTCATCCCTTGTGAATCTCATTGAGTCCGATCCGACCATCGGCATGGTTGGCTCCAAACTGGTATATCCGGACGGACGTCTTCAGGAAGCCGGCGGTATCATCTGGAGTGACGGTTCCGGCTGGAACTACGGACGTCTCGATAATCCGGAAAAGCCGGAGTACAATTATGTGAAGGATGTCGATTATATTTCCGGAGCAGCGATCCTGTTATCGACAGATCTCTGGAAGCAGATCGGCGGTTTTGACGAGCTGTTCGCACCGGCCTACTGTGAGGACTCCGATCTTGCTTTTGAGGTGAGAAAAGCCGGATACCGTGTGGTTTACCAGCCGTTATCCAAGGTGATCCACTTCGAGGGTGTTTCCAACGGTACTGATGTAAACGGAACCGGTCTGAAGCGCTATCAGGTGGAAAACAGTAGGAAATTAAAAGAAAAGTGGGCGGAGGAATTTAAGAAGCAGTCTGTGAATACAGGCAATCCGAACCCATTCCGTGCCCGTGAGAGAAGCCAGAAGAAGCCGGTGATCCTTGTTGTGGACCATTATGTCCCGACGTTTGACAAGGATGCAGGTTCCAAGACGACCTATCAGTACCTGAAAATGTTCGTGAAGATGGGATATTCCGTGAAATTCCTCGGAGACAACTTCCTTCACGAGGAGCCGTACTCGACGACACTCCAGCAGATGGGCGTGGAGATCTTATACGGACCGGGATACCAGGCAGGAATCTGGGACTGGCTGACAAAGAATAAGGACGAGATCGATTTTGCGTACCTGAACCGTCCGCATATCGCGATCAAATATATTGACTTTATCAAGAAGAACACCAATATCAAGGTGATCTACTACGGACATGACCTGCATTTCTTAAGAGAATACCGGGAGTATGAGCTCACCGGCGATATCCAGAAAAAGCGGGAGTCCGATTACTGGAAATCCATCGAGTTCTCCCTGATGGAGAAGGCGGCGGTATCCTACTATCCATCTTACGTGGAGGAAGAAGCAATCCATGCGATCCATCCGGAGTACAAGATCAGGGCGATCACTGCCTATGTCTACGAGAAGTTCCTGGAGAATATCGACAAGGACTTCGAAAAGAGGGAAGGACTGCTGTTTGTCGGTGGATTCGCGCATCCGCCGAATGCTGACGCGGTTCTCTGGTTCGCAAAGGAGATCTTCCCGCTGATCAGACAGAAGCTTGATGTGAACTTCTATGTTGTCGGATCCAAGGTGACGGATGAGATCAAGGTGCTTGAGCAGCCGGGAAGCGGCATCATCGTCAAGGGCTTCGTCACAGAGGAAGAGCTTGCATCTCTCTATGCGACATCCCGGATCGTTGTGGTTCCGCTGCGTTACGGTGCCGGAGTCAAGGGAAAGGTTGTCGAGGCGGTCTATAATGGATCGGCCATCGTCACTACTTCCATCGGTTCCGAGGGAATCCCGGAGGCGGAACGCGTCATGAAGGTCGCTGACGGACCGGAGGCGTTTGCCGATGAGGTTGTCAAGATGTACCAGGATCCGGCGGAGTGTCGCAGAATGTGCGAGGAGACGCAGAAGTATATTCGTGAGTATTTCAGTGTCGAGGCGGCGTGGAAGGTCATTGAAGGAGATTTTACGCCGGAGAAGAAACGGTAAGAGTTTTCTGATCGCACGAATGTGGAAGTGTTTCACGATTTCTGCGTTTACAATTCTGAAAAACATGGATAGGAAGGAAAAAATTCCATCGGCAAAGCCGATTCGGAATGCATTTTTGCTCGTAACTTGCCATACATCTGAAGGGAAGCTCCGTGGGGAGGCTCTTGTAGGTGTGAGGGTACTGAACAGTTACGTTTATTCATGAATCGAATATTGCATCATACGATTCTGCCGGGACTTTCGTTCCCGGCAGTCTGTGTATGCAGAGAAATTTTCCGGCGAAGCGATCTGGGCGGGATGCAGATGGACTGATCATTGGGAATGGCTGCAATGCAGCAAAAAAGGAGAATATAGTGGAAATAAACAATATTCATGAAAATTCTAATAATTACAACAAATATACAAAGGATAGTAGCGATGAGGCGAAGTCCGCGGGAAAGGCGGAGACGATTCTTCGTGCGATGACTGCGGATGATCTTCCGGCGGTGGAACGGATCGAACAGACTTGTTTTTCCGATGCATGGTCGGAGAAGCTTCTCTCCGATATGCTGGAGAGCGAGTGGGACGAGGCCTGGGTGCTTGCGGACGAGAAGAATTCCGTGATCGGGTATGCGAATTTCCGGTTTCTCGCAGGGGAAGGGGAGCTTATGAGGATCGCTGTGCTTCCGGAATACAGGGGACATGGGGAGTCAAAGAAACTCATGGATCGTCTGGAAATCTCTTCAAGGGAGAAGGAGGCACCGGATTTGACTCTGGAGGTGCGTGCCGGGAACACGCCTGCGATAAACCTTTATAAATTCTATGGTTTTCAGGCGGAGGCTGTTCGGAAGAATTATTATCATGATCCGGTGGAGGACGCGCTCATCATGTGGAGACGGCCGGTTCCATCGATTCCCACTTAAAATCATGATTTTTTCCGCTATACTGTAGGGGACTCCGGGGGAACCGGGGATGATGAAGGCGGAGGAAAAGAGAAATATGAGAAAATACGGAAAAGACGGTCGGTTGGAGAGCATGATCTGCAACAGGTGCGGAAGGAAGTTGGCAGTGAGGAATGGGATCGTGCGGGAAGGCGTGTTTTCGTCGGATCATGCGTGGGATTTCTTTTCGGAGAAGGATGGGGAGGTTCACCATTTTGATTTGTGTGAGGAGTGCTATGATGAGGTGACGGGGGAGTTCCGGGTTGCGGTGGAGGTGGAGGAGGAAATCGAGATGCTGTAAAAGGATCAAGGCGGGCGGCTGGAGAGGTTGCCTGCCTTTTTTGTTGGTGGGGGGTACGCGGTGAGCTTCCGCTCAGGAGTGCTGGGGATGCGGGGATGGTTCCACTAAGCTTGCGGATGGCTGCTAAGGGCGGAGGACAGGGGACACAACTCGCTGCGCTCAGACAAGTGTCCCCTGTCCTCCAACGCATCCGTCCGCGAGCCAAGTGGAACCAGATCCCCGGATCAATGCACTCCTGATCGGAAGCTCACCGCTGTGTATTGCAGATGGGACGCTCGCGCGGGCGCATCGCTGAGGGAATGCAGATGGGACGCTCGTGGCGGGCACATCGATGGGAGTATAAGGTGTCTTTCGATGGTTTCTTTCCTGAGGAATAAGGGCTGCATCTCTTGCATATGACTGGCGCTTTATGGTATGATACGTGCAGACTTGATAAATTTAGTATCAAAGGGGACAAAAGTTTTTTTGACCCCGCCATTATGATAGAATGCAGAGGAAATTACATGTTAGATATCTGTTTACTGGGGACCGGGGGCATGCAGCCGCTGCCGTATCGTTGGCTGACGTCTATGATGGCGCGCTGTGACGGCAGTAATCTATTGATTGACTGCGGCGAGGGGACCCAGATTGCTTTGAAGGAAAAGGGATGGAGTCCGAAACCGGTGGACGTGATCTGTTTTACGCATTATCATGCGGACCATATCAGTGGGCTTCCGGGCTTTCTTTTGACGATGGGAAATGCGGAGCGGACGGAGCCGGTGCTTCTTGTGGGTCCGAAGGGGCTGGAGCGGGTTGTCGGCGCGCTCCGGACGATCGCGCCGGAGCTTCCGTTTCCGCTTGTGTTTAAGGAGCTCACGGAGCCGAGGGAGAAGTTCCAGGCGGGGCCGTATGTGGTCGATGCGTTTCGTGTGAATCACCGTGTTACCTGCTACGGCTACCGTATCACGATCCCGAGGAACGGCAAGTTTGATGTGGAGCGGGCGAGAGCGCAGGAGATCCCGCAGAAGTTCTGGAGCAGACTCCAGAAGGGCGAGACGATCGAGCATGAGGGACGGACCCTGACGCCGGATATGGTGTTGGGCGAGAAGCGCCGCGGGATTTCTGTGACTTACACGACTGACACGCGCCCGGTCCCGGCGATCGCGGAATATGCTGCGGATAATGATCTTTTTATCTGTGAGGGCATGTACGGCGAGAAGGAGAAGATCGCGAATGCGCGGGAGAATAAGCACATGATGTTCCAGGAGGCAGCGAAGCTCGGAAAGGAAGCGAATCCGAGGGAGATGTGGCTGACGCATTACAGCCCGTCGTTGATGCATCCGGAGGAATATTTGAATGAGATCAGGGAGATTTTCCCGAAGATCAAGACCGCCCGCGATGGCTGGTCTGCAGAACTTGGATTTGACGAGGATTAGAAAATGAAGATACACAGTGTTGAAGAAGACGTATATATACTTGCAATCGAGAGCTCCTGTGACGAGACGGCAGCTTCCGTCGTAAAGAATGGACGTGAGGTGCTGTCCAACGTGATCTCATCTCAGATCGCGCTCCACACGCTCTATGGCGGCGTAGTGCCGGAGATCGCATCGAGAAAGCATATTGAGAAGGTAAACCAGGTGGTTCAGGCTGCCCTTGATGAGGCGCATATGACTCTGGGCGAGATCACGGCGATCGCGGTGACTTACGGTCCGGGTCTTGTGGGTGCTCTTCTTGTCGGAGTTGCGGCTGCGAAGGCGATCGCCTATGCGGCAAAGAAACCGCTGGTCCCGGTCCATCACATCGAGGGACATGTTTCCGCGAACTTTATCGAGCATCCGGATCTGGAGCCGCCGTTTGTCTGCGAGATCGTGTCCGGCGGACATACCCACCTTGTGATCGTAAAGGATTACGGCGAGTTTGAGATCATCGGACGCACGATGGATGACGCGGCCGGAGAGGCTTTCGATAAGGTTGCCCGCGCGGTCGGACTCGGATATCCGGGCGGACCGAAGGTTGACAAGGCGGCAAAAGAGGGAAATCCGCATGCCATGGAGTTCCCGCGTGCGAAGGTTGGCGGATCCCAGTATGATTTCAGCTTCAGCGGTATGAAATCCGCTGTCTTAAACTATATCAACCAGGCGGAGATGAAGGGCGAGACGATCAATGTCCCGGATCTCTGTGCTTCGTTCCAGAACGCAGTGGTGGATGTTCTTGTGAGCCGCGCGATCGCTGCAACAAAGGAATTTGGCTATAAGAAGCTTGCGATCGCGGGAGGTGTCGCATCGAACTCTGCCCTCCGTGCCGGAATGAAAGCGGCATGTGAGAAAGCCGGGATCGAGTTTTACTATCCGTCACCGATCTTCTGTACCGACAATGCGGCGATGATCGGCGCGGCCGGATATTATGAATACATCAACGGAGTGCGCGCAGGCTGGGATCTGAATGCGGTTCCGAACCTGAAACTGGGAGAACGGTAATGGAACAGGTAAAAAAGGCTGCGATCGTTCTGGCGGCCGGTCATGGAAAACGGATGCACAGCAAGGTGGCGAAACAGTATCTGCTCTTAAACGGAGAGCCGGTGCTGGTCCATGCCCTGCGTGCGTTTGAGATGAGCGGGATGGATACGATCATCCTGGTGACCGGGGCGGACGAGGTGGAATTCTGCAGGAAGGATATCGTGGAGGCCTATGGGTTTTCCAGCGTGAAACAGGTCGTGCCGGGCGGAAAAGAGCGGTATGACTCTGTCTGGAACGGTCTCTGCGCTTTGAAGGCAGCAGGATTCCCGGAAGATGGGATCGTCCTGATTCATGATGGGGCGAGACCGCTTGTGGACGGGGAGATCATTGCGCGCGCAGTGGATGGCGCCTGCAGCTATTCTGCCTGCGTGGCAGCGATGCCGGTAAAGGATACGATCAAAGTGGCGGACGCGGACGGATTTTCCGAGAGCACCCCGGACCGCAGCACCCTGTGGCAGATCCAGACCCCGCAGGCATTCCGGTTTGAGCTGATCTATCGTGCGTATGAGAAGATCTTCGCACCGGGGGCAGACCGCAGCCATATCACGGACGACGCGATGGTGGTAGAGCTGATGACGGATACAAAGGTAAAATTCGTGGAAGGCAGCTATTCTAATATTAAAGTGACGACTCCGGAGGATATGGTGATCGCGGAGGCACTTCTGTACAAGGGAGAAAAACATGTCAGTTTTTGATTTTAATGCGGAAGCAAAAGAAGAGAGAAAGAACGCGAAATGCACATTTACGTTATTTCGTTCCAATGAGACCACGGCAACTCCGGAACATCCGATCCTGGTCCTGGACAACCGGGAAAAACAGTGGGAGCACCATTCCAAAGGTGTGTTTACGAACCCGGTACGGGAGACGGCCTTTGAATTTGAGGATGAAGACGGCAGAACACACAGCGCCGATATCTTAAAAATAGACGCGCGTTTTGTGAAACTGCTGAAATGGCTGGGAGAAAATAAGATCAACGTGCGTCTTTCCGGCTCCAATGAGGCGGACGGATATGCAGTGTACAAGATCAGGGAGATCGCCTTTGGCGGCGGAACAAAGCTTTCTGCGGAAGATGGCTTCTTACAGTATATGATCGGACGTCTTCAGGCGAGCAGTGCCCCGGCAGAAGAAGTGTCGGAGGAAGAGGCAGCGGAAGATGGAGATGATATGAAGCTGACCAGCCTTCAGAGCATCACGGATTTCATGACATGTGCGGGAGGAACACTTCCGGATAATATCCGCCTGTGGGCAAGAAGAAACCTTGCGGTGGCAAATTCCCATGAGGTGTCACCGGAAGAGCGCCGTCATGCCCAGAGAGCGCTGTCCATCATGATGAACATCCAGTGGAAGAGCAACTATTTTGAGGCCATCGATCCGGAAGAGGCGAGACGGATTCTGGATGAGGAGCTGTATGGAATGGAGCGGGTAAAGCAGAGGATCATCGAGACGATCATCCAGATTAACCGTACCCACACGCTCCCGGCTTACGGAATCCTTCTCATCGGACCGGCGGGAACGGGAAAATCCCAGATCGCTTACGCGGTAGCGAGGATCTTAAAACTGCCGTGGACGACCCTGGACATGAGCTCCATCAATGACCCGGAGCAGCTGACAGGAAGCTCCCGTGTATACGCAAATGCGAAGCCGGGAATCATCATGGAGGCATTTTCGCTGTCCGGCCAGTCGAATCTTGTGTTCATCATCAACGAGCTCGACAAGGCTGCGTCTGGAAAAGGAAACGGAAATCCGGCGGATGTTCTTTTGACGCTGCTGGATAACCTTGGATTTACGGATAACTATATGGAGTGCATGATCCCGACGGGTGGAGTTTACCCGATCGCGACGGCCAACGACCGCTCAAAGATCAGCGCACCGTTAATGTCACGTTTCGCAGTGATCGATATTCCGGATTATACGGAAGAGGAAAAGAAAATCATCTTCTCGAAATTTGCGCTTCCTAAGGTATTGAAACGGATGAGCATGAGAGAGGAAGAATGTGAGATCCTTCCGGAGGCACTGGATGAAGTGATCAGCCGGTATTCGGATACATCGGGAATCCGTAATCTGGAGCAGGCAGCAGAACATATTGCAGCCAACGCTCTTTACCAGATCGAAGTAAATCATGTGAATAAAGTAGTTTTCGATAAGAAAATGGTTCGGGAATTATTAGGATAAGAACGAGGAGACCTGGTGCCTCCTTATTCTTTTATGATAGGAAAGGATGGATTGCGTGGAGGGCAATGATATGTCCGCGAAAAATTTCTGAAGGAAAAGAAAAGGGAAAGCCTGCGGAAACAGGAAGCCCGGACAAAGCCGGGTTTGAAGAACAAACTTTTTTGAAAATATTTTTGAAAAAAGTTTGCGAAGATGAAAAACAGAGAAAGGAAGCATGAAAGAACAGATACTAGATATTGATATTTGCGTGGATTAAAATAGCATATTTTGTATACAATTTAAAAAGAATCAAAAAACAAAAAAAGTTTGGAAAAATGCTTGACAAAAATGTAATTGTAGGTTATTATTAATGAGCACGTTTGAGAGAGCGCTTTGGAGAGATATCGAAGTGGTCATAACGAGGCGGTCTTGAAAACCGTTTGTCCGCAAGGGCGCGTGGGTTCGAATCCCACTCTCTCCGCTAACTGTACTGCGGAGCCAGAGAGATGAGTTCCTGGTGCAGAATTAAATATGAGTCTTGTGGAAGCAAGATGTGAATCAACCAATGCAGAAGTACCCAAGTGGTTGAAGGGGCTCCCCTGGAAAGGGAGTAGGTCGTTAGTAGCGGCGCGAGGGTTCAAATCCCTCCTTCTGCGCTTTTAACTTGCAAAGAAAACTTCTTTGAAAATAAGTTAAAAAAGTTCTTGACAAATCGAACTTGATTTGATAGAATAAATGAGTTGCTTCTGAAACACGGAAACAACAAAAACAGTTCCTTGAAAACTGAACAGTATGTAAA
>NZ_WQPQ01000117.1:0-619 GCF_018785365.1 Clostridium sp. MCC344
CTGGAGCATGAAGCTCTCTTTGTCGCCTTATCTCCCCATGAACTGTATGAGCGGAAAGTGACCATGCAGGAGCTTCATGCAGCGATTGCCAGTCTGCCGAACAAACAGGCAAAACGGATTTACGCTCATTTCATTCTCGGCATGACCAAACAGGATATTGCCCGGGCAGAGGGCGTCCATGAAAAAGTGGTTCGTGTCGCAATCGAGCGAGGTCTGCGGCGCTTAGAAAAAATTTTGAAAAATTCTTTGTAAGGTGTACCGATTTAGGCCGAAAAATGAAATGGCTTATGAGAGGTAAAACACTTCGGGTCACAATGACCCGAGGTTCAGACAAGCCTCATGCAGATTGAAAATTGAATAAAAAGACACCCGGATACGAAGGGGAACGCGCTGTGTGACAGACCCGCCATGACCTCGGATTTCAGAGAATACAGTCTTTGTAAAACTGAGCGAGCGAACAGGTTCATGCCATAGGTGGGGGCAAGGCTGGCTCCACCGGAACAGGCGCAGAACCCGGATACTTGCGTTTAGTCACAGTTCGAGCGTTGAAGCGGCCTTGCAAGCCGTGAGCCGTCGCAGGCAATGAGAACGCCTTGCCATCAGAATGGGGAGAGTTGAA
>NZ_WQPQ01000118.1:0-203 GCF_018785365.1 Clostridium sp. MCC344
CCCTTCCAGTCGTCCAGCAGCTTGATGATCTGGTCCTTCATTTCCCTCGGCGTAGTTTCCTTGCCGAAATACTTGCTCAGTTCCGCACCTGTCAAAATCACTTTGTCTACCTCCTTTTTGTCCTCCATCATAATGCCGTCGATCACATCCCCGTTGAGCAGCTTCTTTTCGTCCAGCTCACGCATACGCTTTGCCTGCGCCTG
>NZ_WQPQ01000016.1:0-1651 GCF_018785365.1 Clostridium sp. MCC344
TGAAAAGCAACGGTTTCCGCTGGGCTCCCAGCGTGGGCGCATGGCAGAGGCAGCTCACGGACAACGCCATCCGGGCGGCTGACCGCTTGGAATGTATCAAGCCGCTGTCCAGCGAAAAGCCCTCCCAGCTTCAAAAGAAGCCCTCTATCTTGCAAACCATGCGGGAACAGGGCGAAAAAGTCCAGACGGAGCCGGAAAAGAAAGCTCCGTCCGGCAGGGATGCCGAGCGGTAAGCCTCGGGCCACATTGGCCCGAGGTTTTCTGTTCCCCGAGACTGTACGGGGGCCTCCCGGATAGCGGGAACCCCGACGGAAAGGAGGTTTTATGCAGGAAGAAGTAAACCAAAAAACGGTTGCCCTTTCGATCAGGACAACGAAGCTCACAGGAAAAGTGCTGGCTGCCGCTCTTGGCAAGGTGGTTCGGGCGCTGCAAAAGCACCACCGGAAGGCGCTGACCCCGCAGGGACGCCAGAGCGTGAAAAAGCTGATGAACCACTATGGCGGCAAAAGTGCCATGCCCTATGTGGGAGCTCCAAAGGATTTTGACCGGATCGCGAAGGAGTTCCATGTGGACTACGCTTTCCATAAAGTGAGCCCCGGTCATTACCTGCTGTTTTTCAAAGCCAATCAGGCGGACGCTATCACGGCGGCCTTCCAGAAGTACAGCTCAAAGGTGCTGAATAAAGAGCAGGACAAGGCTTCCATCCTCGGCCAGCTTCGGAAATTCACGGAGCAGATCAGGACACAGGCAAAGGAAAAGCAGCGAACCAGAGAGGCGGTGAAGGACGGACGTTGAGTGACAAAATCAGAAAATATGTACTCCCAAACCTGCCGTACCTCTTTGTGTTCTGGTTCTTCTCCAAAATCGGGACGGCCTACCGGATCGCCCCCGGCACAGACTTCGGGACAAAGCTCATGGGGATGCTCGATACCTTCCCCAAAGCCTTTGAAACCTACTGGCCGGGGCTGGGAGGTATTGACCTGCTGGTGGGCCTTGCCGGTGCGGCTGGGGTGTATCTGCTGATACAGTCAAAGATCAGGCAGGCGAAAAAATTCCGGCGAGATGCGGAATACGGCACCGCCCGCTTTGGAACAAAGGAGGATATAAAGCCGTTTGTTGACCCAAAATTTCAGAACAATGTCATTCTGACCGGGACGGAGTTCCTTACCATGAACACCCGTCCGAAGATACCCGCCAATGCCCGGAACCTAAACGCCTGTGTCATCGGCTCGTCCGGCTCGGGAAAGACAAGGTTCTGGCTGACCCCGCAGCTCCTTCAAGCCCATTCCTCGTATGTGGTGGTAGACCCGAAGGGCGGCACCCTCGACCAGTGCGGGCGGTTTCTGCAACGGGAGAAATACAGGGTGCGGGTGTTCAACAGTATCGACTTTTCAAAATCCATGCACTACAATCCGCTGGCCTATATCAAGACGGAAAGCGATGTTTTGAAATTCGTTACCGCCTTGATTGCCAACACCAAAGGCGACGGCAAGGAGGGCGACGAGTTCTGGACCAAAGCCGAAACCCTCTTGTACTGCGCCCTTGTGGCCTACATCGTCTTTGAGGGGCCGGAAGAAGAACGCAACATGAATACGCTGGTGGAAATGATAAACAGCATGGAAGTCCGGGAGGATGACGAAACCTTCAAAAA
>NZ_WQPQ01000119.1:0-205 GCF_018785365.1 Clostridium sp. MCC344
GGATCTATCCCAATAAAATACAACAGGAACTGTTTGCAAAAACATTTGGATGTGTCAGGTTTGTATATAACCGGATGCTGTCAGAAAAGAAGGAATGCTATGAAAAGACCGGAAAAAATCTAAAGGTCACTCCGGCAAAATATAAGGCAGAATTTCCATGGCTAAAAGAAGTGGACAGCCTTGCTCTGTGCAATGCCCAGCTGCA
>NZ_WQPQ01000120.1:0-531 GCF_018785365.1 Clostridium sp. MCC344
AATTTATTTTGGCAAATCATCTTCCGCTTTAAAATTCACATTACTGTCATCGATCGAGATTGTGATCGTGTAGTTATAGATTATACCATCTTCTGTTTCCAGCTTAAATGTTACCGCACCACCTCCGAGATACTGAAAATCAGGTTCGTCAGACATTCTTGCATATGTGCCATACTGTTGAAAGTATCCGTCTGCATCAAAGAACGCAACATTGCTTGTTTGCTCCTTATCGTTCCGGAAGAGTACTGCACCAACACGGTCACTAGCATGATCTGGAATTAAAACACAGTCTATGTATTCCCAATCTGTTTCTTGCACAAGAGAGAACATCGACACAATATCTTGTTCAGACCAGATTTTTCCTCCATTCAGATTACTGATATCTGTATTCTGAACCGGATTGCTGGCAGAATCTGATGTTTCTGGCATGGCGTCTTTGCTGCTGCAGGCGGACATTCCTAATACACAAACCGTCATGAAAATAAAAAGCAATGCTCTCTTCATATGAACACCTCCTCAAATTCCGATTTG
>NZ_WQPQ01000017.1:0-426 GCF_018785365.1 Clostridium sp. MCC344
GGCAAAATATAAGGCAGAATTTCCATGGCTAAAAGAAGTGGACAGCCTTGCTCTGTGCAATGCCCAGCTGCACCTACAGATTGCATATAAAAACTTTTTCAGGGATCCATCGTTTGGTTTTCCGAGATTCAAGTCAAAAAAGAATCCTGTTAAAAGCTATACCACAAACAGTGTCAATGGAAATATCCTGTTAAAAGAGGGGAAACTGAAGCTCCCCAAAACTGGCTGGATCCGGATCCGGCAGCATCGTAAGATCCGGGAAGATGCCTGCCTGAAAGGCGCAACCGTCTGTATGGAAGCTGATGGGCGGTATTATGTTTCTCTTCTGTATTTTTGTGAAGAAAAGCCGGTGGAAACAAGGAACATAAGGCAGGCCGTCGGACTCGATTTTTCCATGAAAGAACTATATGTAGATTCCAATGGAAA
>NZ_WQPQ01000121.1:0-274 GCF_018785365.1 Clostridium sp. MCC344
CCGTTTTTGAAAGACATGGAGAATCACCTGGGATTTAAGTATTCAAAAGTCGTTGCAGATGGCGGGTACGAAAGTGAAGAAAACTATCTTTTCATTGAGGAAAACGGACAGACCGCCTATATAAAGCCGCAGAACTATGAGATTTCGAAGACCCGAAAATACAAAAAAGACAGCAGTAGAAGGGAAAACATGGAGTACCATGCAGACAGGGACAGCTACATCTGCCTCAACGGAAGGGAACTAACTGTCACAAATGAACGCAGAAGTAAAACAA
>NZ_WQPQ01000018.1:0-48657 GCF_018785365.1 Clostridium sp. MCC344
TACCGGCTTGCTAAAGCCGGGTTCCCAAAATGCCCGCACACCGCCTTTGGATGAAAAGCGGCGCTTCTGGACGCGCGGTAGATCTCAATCATACGGCCATAAATGACGATAAAGATACAGATATACAGCGCCCACATGGTAATGCCAATAAAGAGGGACTGGAACCAAAGCCCGAATAGCGGTCCCAGATCCATTTCCATAAGTCTCGGCTCCATATCTGCCAAAACAGAAGAAATGTCAATGGACGCATCCGAACCGATGATCCCTGCTGCCTGCGCTACTACGCTCTGCGCCATATCAAAGACGCCCATCACGATATTCCATGTGTTTGTGACAATGAGGATGGCGGCGGCTGATTTGAACACCCACTTAAAAATCATCCAGGTGTCCACATCATGCAGGTTGTTCTTGTCTGCGATCATCTGGATCAGGTCTACGGTCATCACGATAGCCAGGATCACGCCTGCAATCGGCACCATAATGGAGTTTGACAGGTTCTCAATCATGCTGAAAATACTGCCATTCCATCCCTGTGGGGTCTGGCCTACCTGTACGGATATATCCGCGACTTGTTGGTTTACGCTGTCAAACATCCCCGAAAGGTTGCTCATAATACCGCCCACCAGCATTTCTTTCAGCCAATTTGTCAGGGCTTCAAGTAAGAAATCCATACGGTGTCAACCTCCTTTCCGCCGCCCCCGCAAAACTGCGGGAGCGGCAAGGATTTCATGCAGGGACGCTTAGACAGAGAACAGCCCGGAGAGCAGAGGTACAAGGACCATGCCGACCACGGCTACACCAGCGCCGGCCATGAGCTGCTTCATGCCCTGGGATTTTGCTTATGTGTGATAAAGAAGTAATAGAAGTGTAAAAAATTTTGCCTTTCCTATCCGATACTTGTCTTTGGTATCGGATAGGGCGGGCGGTCATTCGGGCAAGTCCACCTTGCCGACGAAAGAATAGTAAATCTCAATATCCTGTCTGCGTGTGCCGTTTTCATCGTAGCTGCACTCATGCACAACGATTTTCTCTACAAACTCACGCAAGAGGGTGTGGGTCAGTTCTTCAAAGTTCATGTGCTTGCGGACAATGTTCATAAACTTTTCTGCGTTTACGGTAGCTTCCTGTGCTTTGGAAAGCTCCGCCTGTATTCTGGCAACACGCTCTTTCAATTCCTGCTGTTCGGCTTCATAGTCTGCCGAAAGCTCCGTGAAACGCTCGTCAGAAATGCGACCGCTTACGCTGTCCTCATACAGCCGCTTGAAAATAGCGGAAAGTTCACCGATACGCTTTTCGGCAGCTTCCAGTTCCTTTTTCTTGGCGGCGTTCCGGCGTTTGCCGCCGTCCTCGTTCTGCTCGATCAGCAGCTTCATAAACCGGGCTTCATGCTTTGCCGCATAGCTCGTCACTTTCCGTAGATTGGAGAGAACGCCCGCAGTCAAAAGGTCGGTGCGGATAAAATGTGCGGTGCAGTCATGGGTGCGCTTCTTGTAGTTCCCGCAGATATAGCAGTCCTGTTTCCGCTTATCGGTCTGGTAACGCTGCTGATACATGACGCTGCCGCAGTCCGCGCAAAAGAGCATACCAGAGAACAAGCCCACTTCATCATAGCGGTTCGGACGCTTGCGCTGTTTGCGTAATTCCTGCACACGCTCCCATGTCTGGGTGTCGATGATAGGCTCATGGTGGTTCTCGAAAATTGCCTGTTTCTCAATGGGATTTTCTATGCTGTGCTTGGTCTTGTAGGACGGTTTCTCCGTCTTGAAGTTCACCAAACAGCCCATGTACTCCCGGTTTTCAAGGATATGCACCACGGTATTTGTCGCCCATTTGCACTCATAGCCGGGGTGATAGCGGCGTGTGCTGCCCGTCCTGCGGTATTCCAGCGTTCCCGGCGTTGGGATTTCCTGCTCGGTCAGCATACGGGCTATCTTGGTCGGACCGTTCCCGGCAAGGCACAGACGGTATATCTGCTTGACTACGGGTGCGGCTTCCTCGTCAATGATGAAATTTTCGTCCTCGTCCATGAGGTAGCCGTACACGGGTTTGCTCGTAACAGGCTTGCCGCTCATGCCTTTTGACCGTTTTACGGCTTTGATTTTCTTGCTCGTATCTCTCACCAGCCATTCGTTGAAAATGTTCCGCAAAGGGGCAAAATCATTGTCGCCCTGTGCGCTGTCCACTCCATCGTTTATGGCGATAAAGCGGACGCCTTTTTGTGGGAAAATCATCTCGGTATACATTCCCACCTGCAGGTAGTTTCGCCCTAACCGTGACATATCCTTTACGATAACAGTAGCCACTTTCCCGGCTTCAATATCCGCAAGCATGGATTGAAAGCCCGGTCTTTGGAAGTTCGCACCAGAATAACCATCGTCCGTGTACCAGCGCAGATTGGAAAAACCGTTCTGCTTTGCATAGGTTTCAAGAATACGCTTCTGAGATGGAATTTGTCAAGGGGCTTTTCTGCAAAACACAATGTTTCTGAAAATAGCGTTCAAAATATATGCAGAGCCGTTAGTCCGCAAAGGATGCGAATTATCGGCTCAATGGTTTTCTTTTATTTGTAATCATTACTTTTCCAATTCCAGATATTCTTGTCCCATGAAGAAGATTTTCAATTCGTTTTGATCTACTTCTATCTCAAATTCTACACTACTATTTCCCTGTGTAACACAGATTATATCCGAGTAAGAAAAACTATAATATGCGTCACCGCAGGATAGACCCGAATCGGGCATATCTTTACTCACAGCAAGTTCCCCGTTTTCTTGAAAGGTAAATATCTCCTCAGCATTTGCATCCTTCCATGTGCCAATAATATCTTTTTCGTTCTGAATGCGATTTACTTTACCAACACATACAATGGCAAGTATAACTGCACCAACAGTCAAAGCAATGCCTGCAACTCTCTTTACCAGTTTCTTTTTACGCAATTTCTATTACCTCTGTTTCAGTTGCTTTGTTAGATTGAATGATTACATATTGCTCAATTTCAGTTCCTCTACAATTTCCACCTTTGATACGCTTCTAACAGCAAACAGCATAGCGATACATACCATAGCGCCGACAGCCATAACTGCAAGAGCATAAATACCGCCGTTCATATAAAAAGCAAATGGTGTCATACCCGACGATATGAAGTAGTAGATAGCACAATGAATCAAAAAGCTCACAGGCAACGCAAGAACCAATGCTTTTACGCCGTACAAAACAGCTTCGAGCAATAGCGTACATTTTAATCCTTTGGCAGTCATACCAACAGAACGCAGAACAGCAAATTCGCTTCTTCTCAAATGAATCGTATTCGAGATAGTGTTACAAACATTCAAGCTGATAATAACCGTCATCAGGATCGAGAACAGGCAGATTACCAGTTTTGCAATCGTATATACCTGTCTGGAATTATTCGTTGCGGCTGCAATGTCCACAGTTTGCGGAAATCCTCTGTCAGCCAGACATTCCATTGCTTCTTTATGCTGTGCTGTCTGTATTCTCATTTCCACATAGGCGTTATCATCTATCAGCAAGTTAAAATAACTTAAAGGCACGATGAGGACAGCTCGATCTCTCACAAACATGGATTGGATATTTGCATTTTCTTCTGAAACGATTTCTTCCACGATAATCGGCAAGGCATCCTCGGATGCCCCCAGCGGAATGATTTCTGTTCCCGGTTCAATAAGAAACGGTGAGCCTGCAATTACCCGATTTTGTGCCGAATTATAGTATCCCATAGTCTGATTGAGCAAAATTCCATGATTGAAATTTGTCACATCCAGACTGAATCCATTTTCATCGCAAAAAGAGACAAAATGTTCTTCGTCCAATCCTACGACATATACCTCTGCTTTCGTACCATTGATAAAATATCCTTGCATATCAGGATTGATTTGTTCCTGCGAAAATTCAGCGGTCATATATCGCTGAAAAGAATAGGAAACATCCGCAGTGATATTTTCATCCGATAATGCCCCGATTGCGACAGGAATATCTTTGTATTGAATCATCGAAATCACATCAGTATAACAGGAACCGTCCTCCTTCATATCCAAGGATGTCTGATAAAGCATAAAATCAGAGAAACTATATAAGGAAAGGGCAATTACCACCGACAAGAAAATAGAGCCGGTAATCGCTCGGAAGCGTTTTGGATTACGCTTAATATTTTTTGCTGCTAACGAACCATAAATGCCAAAAACCAAAGAAACGATTTTTCCGTCACGGAATTTCTTTCTTGATACCGCATTGTTAGACTGGCGGATCGCTTCAATAACTGTAATTTTAGCTGCTTGCTTCACAGGCTTTCTACTTCCGAAGTACAAAGAAGCAATGCCGGATAATCCGCTGACGAGCAGGATCAATCCGTTTACCTTCAAGGACAGTTCTACGATGCCAAAAGTGAATGTTTCTCCAAAAGCTGCCCTGACCACACTTAATAACAGAGCAGATAGCAGGATACCAACAACCAATCCAAAGGGTATGCTCACCACTCCCAAAAGGAAGGCTTCTAAATATACGCTAAGGCGTTTTTGCCCTTTTGTGGCTCCAATACTGGATAGCATTCCCATCTGCTTAATTCGTTCCTGTAAGGAAATGGAGAGGGCGTTGCTGATCATTGAAGCAGATGCAGCCATCAAAAGACAAACGACCATGACCACCAAAGCAATCAGTTTTGCAGCTCCTTTACCCCCGGTAATTCCATGATAGACTAACAATTCCGAATGAAACTTTGCTACATGACTGTCTACTGCCGCAGCCACTTCTTCGGCTTCTGTATAGATCGAATTGGATAAATTCTTTGCCTTGACATACGCAGCAAAATCGGATGCCGTTTTGTCAACACCTGCAAAGGCATTATAGTTTGCTGCGATTTTTGAGTCATTCACATCTGACAGAATACCAACAACTACATACGCTTTCTCTTTTGTTGGAACGAAGCTTTCTTCTTCGCCCCTATAATTTGTCAGCCCGGAAAGCTGGGCATTATATTCATCCCAAATTCTTGAACCAAGAGTTAAAGAAATCGTATCTCCAATCTCTGTATTCATGTTGTTTTTCTTCAAAAAAGATTCTGAAATAACAATCTCATTTTCATCTTGCGGGAAACGCCCTGCAAGCAAATACTGATTTAACGAAAATCTTTGGGTAAAGTTCTCGTCAATCTCGCCAACGGAGAGCATTGTACTGTTGGATTTCTCCCCGTAAAAACTGTTTCCGGCAAAGCGGAGAAGCGAAACTTCGCCTACATTGTTTTGACTATATAGCTCTTGAACCTGCTCCCAAGTCAAATCCTCCATGTAGTAGTCATAATCGCCACCATACACTTTTTCTTTCTCTTTCAAAAAATCAACCAACGACCATCCCCCACAGAGAATAGCGGTTATCATACTGATTGACAAAAGAATGGTTAAAAGTGTGAGTAGGGTACGCTTTTTATTCGACAACAGATTCCTGAGTGTAAGCATGAAAATCATATTCATCAGCGTATCACCTCATCCCTCACAAGTCTGCCATCCTGAATTTCCAGAATACGGTCTGCCTGCATTGCGATTTCACGGTCATGGGTAATCAGGATCATTGTCTGGCGATAGACTTCATTGGATTCACGCAGAAGTTTCATAATATCCCTTGTGTTCTCCGTGTCCAGATTTCCCGTTGGCTCATCCGCAAGGATAATCGCAGGTGCGTTAATCAACGCTCGTCCGATTGCCACTCTTTGTTGTTGACCGCCGGATAACTGACTTGGCAGGTGCTTTCTACGCTTTACCAGTTTGAGTGTGGATAGCAGTTCTTTCAAACGCTCCTGATTGATTTTACGCCCATCCAATCGAATCGGCAGCGTGATATTTTCCTCGACAGTCAAAACCGGGATCAGATTATAAAACTGATAGACAAGCCCAACCTGCCTTCTTCTGAATACAGCCAATTCATCTTCATTTTGCTCATAAACATCCTGTCCATCCACAAATACTTTTCCCGAAGTCGGTCTGTCAACACCACCTAAAATGTGCAACAGGGTAGACTTGCCAGACCCAGATGCTCCAATGATTGCAACAAACTCTCCTTTATCGACGGAAAAAGAAACATCTGACAAAGCATGGACAGGAGCATTGTCCATTTCATAGGTTTTGCAGATATTCTCTACTCTTAATATCTCCATAAAAAGTTCCTCCATATATTTTTGCAATTCAGTATAGCAAAGCCAAGTGACTGCTTCATTACTTTTTCATTACAAAAATGTCACTTAAAAAGGGGCTGCATTAAGCAGTCCCCCGATAAAAGCAGATTTCAAATTTTGCACCGCCTGACTCCCGATTTTTCGCTTGGATGACACCACCCTGATTGACAATGATCGTCTTTGCCAGAGCCAACCCCAAACCGGCATTACCGATTGTAGAGCCACTTCCTTGATAAAATCGGTCAAATAAATGGGGGATGTCTTTTTCCTGAAAACCTGTTCCGCTATCCTCTATAATGATCTGTGTCAAAAGAGGTCTTTCTATTGCCTTGATTTCGATAGTGCTGCCCTCTGGTGAATGTTCGATACAGTTTTTGATTACATTCCCCAAGGCTTCAGCAGTCCAATCAGTATCAAGAGATAGTTTTAATTCTGCCGGAATCACTTGCGTGATTGTCTGCATTTTTAATTCTGCCGCAATCTCCAGAGGACGAATTGCTTTTTCTACCACATCTTTTAAGTATACCGCCTGTGGCTTTAGAGTAATCGTTCCTGCATCCAGCTTGGATATTTTCAGAAGTGTGGCTATCAGCCACTCCATTCTTGATAAGAGCATAGTCTGTTCGCGGATCAGCTCATACCTTTCTTCGTCAGTCAGTTCCTCATTACACAGAGAAGCATTTAAGATATTCAGCGATGTCAAAGGTGTTTTTAATTGATGTGAAATATCGGCTAAAGCATTTGCCAAATTACCTTTCTCCATTTTCAGAGCTTCTGCCTGTTCAATAAGCCGTCTTGTCATCTTGGATATTTCATCATGTAAAACAGATAACTCACCTTCTTGAAACTGCCCAAAAGAAATTTTTTCATCTCCATGTAACAGCCTATCAATATGCAAACTAAAATCAGCAATTTTCTTGTATCTCTGATATGTGAAAAAGAGGGAAACTGCACTGGATGAAATGATAGCCGACAGAACAATCCACACAGCTTTGCTATCAACGATAATGCCAATGCCGCCCCAAAATAGAATAAGAATACTGCTGACAACAATTTGCCTTTTAACTTCTTTATTTCTGATAAAGTCCATATCAACCCACCTTATAGCCAAGCCCACGAACGGTAATTATGATTTCCGGCTCCTGCGGATTGGTTTCAATTTTGTCACGTAGCCTTTTCATATAGACAGTCAATGTATTATCATTGATAAACTCCCCAGTAGTGTCCCATAAAAGCTCCAACAATCTTCTGCGAGAAAGGACAATACCTTTGTTACGCAAAAAGACTAACAGCAACTTATATTCCATAGCAGACAACAAAATCTCTTTCCCATTCTTTGATACGGTTGCTTGATTTGTGTCCACAACTAAGTCGAGGTAACTGATAATGTTTTGTGTGTTCTTAGTTCTCCTTAATACGCTGTTGATCCTTGAAAGCAGTTCTCTTGGTCTGAACGGTTTGCTGATATAATCGTCAGCCCCCATATCTAACCCAGCCACAACACTATATTCATCATCAGAAGCCGTTAAGAAAATAACTGGCATAGTTCCTCTTTCTTTAATTGCAGAACAAACAGAAAAACCATTTCCGTTTGATAATTGAATGTCCACCAAGGCTATATCGTATTGGTCGCTATCCAATTTTTCTATTGCTTCTTTTTGACCGGGAGCATTTTCGATTTTGAACCCTTCATTTCCTAAATAGTCTGATAATGAGGATACGATACTTTGGTCATCCTCCACTAATAACAATTTACTCATCGTGTGTTCTCCTTGTTGTCAGCTATAAATTCATTTTTATTTTGTTTATATCTTCCATCAGCCGGCTTTTGGGCATCTTGGGGAATTAGCCATGCACGAGGTAGCCGAACAATTCCATCAATGCGATTCTCCTCACACAGCTTTTGAACACGACGCACCGATATTCCCCAAAGTTTAGCCGCATCCTGTACTGTCATGTATTCAAACATAGTTTACCTCCGCATCAAATAGTTATATATATTATATACGCACAAACGAACAATATCAATGGGCTGTTTGTAAACACTTAAACACTAACTGTGTACGAATTAACTCGGCGCTAACAATTTCCGTCATCCTGTTTCGGATATTATTTATTTTTCCACCCAACCCATTCTGTCCGGGCAGCTACCTTTAATTTTTTGTTACGCCTCCTCTGCTGCGAGCAACTCTACCAAAACCGAAGGACCATATTTTCAGACTGCCGAGCGACCTCGACTGGTGCCAAACGATTTTGCTGAGGCGATAGAAAATAGAATTGCAATGTACTATAATAAAGGTGTGAAATTTTCCCTCGCTTCTGTAAGATTGTCCGCCAGATCCATAGTACATAGGTGAGGAGGTGGATACCTTGTTAGAGGATGTGAAGATCATTGAACTGTTCTTTGCTCGTACTGAGCAGGCAATAGCTGAACTTGCTGCAAAATACGGTTCAACTTGCAAAAGAATTGCAAACAACATTTTGAAATGCGAACCCGACGCAGAAGAATGTGTAAATGATACATACCTTGCTGCGTGGAATGCAATTCCTCCAGAAAGACCTGACCCACTCAGAACCTATATTTTTCGTATTACCCGCAATATCGCTACCGCAAAATACCACGCAAATACTGCACTAAAGCGAAACAGTTACTATGATGTTGCACTTGATGAGTTGGAAGAGTGCCTAACTTCTGCATCTACTATTGAACAGGAAGTGGATGCAAAGGAGCTGTCACAGGAAATTGATCGTTTCCTTGACAGCTTGGATCAGGAAAGCAGGGTTATGTTTGTAGCAAGGTATTGGTACTCAGATAGCATTACAGAAATTGCAAAGAGGCTTCGTACAACAAATAACAATGTGTCTGTTCGCCTTTCCCGAATCAGAAGCAAACTTAAAAATCATTTACAGAAAGCGGGGTATGATTTATGACACGAAAGAACATCTCTGACGCCGTTGGTGGCATTGGTAGCCGTCATATCGAAGAAACGGCGAGTTATCAGGCAAAGAAACAAAAAAGCATTTGGCTGAAATTTGGGGCAATTGCTGCGTGTCTCTGTCTAATCGTGGTGGGAGTGTTTAGTATGGGATTATTCGGCAAAAGTACAGAAACAGCTACATTAGGTGATGGAACTACCATATCTTTCACTAAAGCAGATACGGTAGCCTCTGCTCTGAGTTTGAACTTGCAAGCACGAGCATTGACCAAAGATGAGGTTCAGACTATTTTCGGTGATCTTCCGATTTCCGGAGATGCCCTCTTTACCTTGGACGATGTAGCATTTGTTGGCTTTGATGGTCATTACAGCGATATGAAATTTGTTGTTTCGCTGTCTGGGAACAATCTTATGGATACTACCGTAATTGGCAAGGGAAATGTATCTATGGTTGGAGATACGCCAGTTAAAGCTGGCTACTTCGTTACAAATGCAAACAGCGAAGGAATTAAGACTGTGATCTATTACGCCTATATCACATTTGATAACTATTCCATCTATATCGAAAATGCAGGCGGAGAAAGTGAAAGAGAGGCTGTTCGAGCGGAACTGATGGCAGCACTTGATAAGTTGTTGGAAAACTCTTTTGATTTTAAGTGATAGAATTCGATTAAATATTGCAAGCACCGGTATGGAAAACCCATACCGGTGCTTATTTTACGCTTGACGTATAGGGATTATCTCCATCCCCCTATGTCACAGACTTCACCTGAAGTTTCAACCTCCAGCACTTTTAACGTTCCATATCTCTGTTTTTCATCTTACGCTCAAGCCGCTCCGATCGCCGCCTTTGCCGCAGTTCTCGATCCATTGTCTTTTCCTGTGCATATTCGTCAAGATAGCCAGACACATCCCGTAGGCCACTCTCCATCAACCACCAACTGAACTTGTCGCCATAAGCCGCTTCAATGCGTTGGGCTGCTGCTTTCTCTCTGTCAGGTCGAAGTGCCTTCCGCTCCAGATAAAGCTGCAAGGAATCAAAGCCGGAAGCTTGCTCTTTCAGCTCGGCATACTCAGACAATGCAGCCTCCAGCTCTCCGGCATACTTATTCTCCTGCGCCTCAAGCCGTTTGAGATTATCTTCATAGCGGTCAATCTGGCGCTGGAAGATATCGCTTGTGGCGTCCTCTGGGTATTCCAGAGAATGAAGCAGCATAGCCTTTTCGCTTTTTAGCTCCTCTAACTTTTCCGTCAACTCGGCTATTTTGGAGGCAAGCTCACGGTGCCTGACAAAGTGGATCGCAGGAAGGGATTTCTTTTCAGCCAGTAGGGACTTCCGTTCTTTGGTTGTTTCCTTTATCTGCTGCACAAGGGAGCGGTACTGTGCCAGATTTGGCTTCAGAATATTCAAGGCACCGGTCATCTGTTTCTTGCTGCTGCGGATATGCCCTAACTGATAGCAGAAGATCAGCATATTTTCCCGCAGCTTTTCCAACGCTTCTGCAATAGCGGGCAGCGTGTTCTTCACCGCCTCCGTAATTTTCTTGAACTGCGCCTTCAGTTCCCGCAGGAGCCTGTTGTCCGCCTTGATCTGACGGTTGAGTTCGCACCTGTCGGACACGATACCTTTCTGTTCCAAAGCACGGGCAATCACGCCCTCGTGGATGGTGGGCTGCTCGTCAATGCCTCGCTCGACAAAGCTGCGGTGGTCGATGCGCTCCTCATGACCGTATCGCTCCAAATATTTGTTTGTCACATCTGCCCATGCTTTGCGCCAGATAAGGAGCTGTTCCTCGCTGTTCCAGCGTTCAGAAATGGGATTCTGTCTCCCGTATTTGGTGCTTTTGGGATACTTGCTGGCACGCTCATATCCATGTTCCTCAGCTGCGGATGGTGTCATATACACTTTCTTCCTGCCTACCTTGTACTGGTACTGTTTCTCCCATCCGTCAGCCTGTGCAGCCTTAAACTCGGCAGCGGTAAAGCCCCGTTCCTCACCGTCACGGCTGCAGAGATATTCCTTCTCCGTTTTGTATTGCCATTTGCCGCTTTCATCAAGCGGGCGCACCGTCAAGAGAATGTGGGCATGTGGATTATGACCCGGTGGATCAGGATCGTGGATTGCCAGATCGGCGCACATCCCGTCTGCGACAAATTGGTTTTGTACGAAGTCCGTCAACAGCGTCTGCCATTGCTCTAGGGACAACTCTATGGGCAGGGCTACCACAAACTCACGGGCTAAGCGGCTGTCCTTGGTTTTCTCGTTTTCCTCCACGGCGTTCCAGAGAACCTCTCGGTCTTGCCATGCGGGTGGGGCCATGTCCGGCAGGAATACCTCCTGCCACACAAGCCCCTGCTTTCGGGTGTAATCGTGCTGTACTCCGTCATAGTCATTGAGGATGTGGGAGCAGCTGAGATAAGCGGAGGCTGCACAGGCGGAGCGTCCGGCTCCCCGGCTGACCACCTTTGCCTCCAAGTGGTAAATTGCCATTTGCGTTCACCTCGATTCGTATTTTGTGAGGGGGTGGTAAAACGCCACCCCTTGGTTTCTGTTTCTCTTTGCAAAGAGAAAATGGGCTGCATTGCTGCCCATATCTGCGATAAAGCTGCCGGTGGCAGGTTTTCGCAGGCAGGAGGCGGGCAGAGTATCTGCCGGATTGGTGCGACAAGCAGCAATCTCTGCATCAGCAGAAGCGCCGACTGCACAGGGAATGCTGACTTGCGGCATTTCCTGCCCTCTCTGGAGAAGTGTCCGATGGACAGTTCGTGAAGAGCGCACGAGCCCGACCAACGGAAGGGATACCACCGCCTGCTTCGCAGGTGGTGAGTAAGTGCGCCCTTCGGGATAAAAAAGGAAGGGACGCCCCGGTTGCCCGGAACGCCCCTCGCAGATTAGTGTAGCTTCTCATATAACAAGTCCTCTAATTTTTCAAGCTCCATTTGCTGAGCCTCTGGAAATACTTTCTCCAAAACAGCGCCCTCCTGAATCAAGCGTCTGGTACGGGCCTTTCGCTCTTTCGCCCGATCCCGCATTTGTGCCTCCTCCAATCGGTGCTTGGCCTGCAATTCTTCCTTGGTCATGATCTTTTTATTTGCCATATCTGGCTCCTTTCTGCCGCTGGGCGGCTTCGTGATAGTAAAAAGCAGGGAACTGGTATCACACAGATACCAACTCCCTGCAGAACTGATGGTAAATTGTTTTCCTCATTCTGAGAATTGCCAATTTGGTAGCAAAGACGGATTGTATTGCCACCAACATAGTAGTAAAATCAAGAAAAGTAATTTCAAAAGCCGTCTGCAAAATCCAGCGCAGCTGAAATGTCCTCCTCGGTTTCCTCCGAAACAAGAGCAGCGGCAGGCTGTGCGCTCTGCATAAGCTGTAGGATACCGCCAAGGCTTACCGGCGTACAGCTCTGCAAGCTGCGTGAGATGGTATCCTCGATCCGGCTGAGGAAAGCGTCCTCCTTCTCCCGTGTTTCCAGATAGGGATCATCGGCAAGCTGCTTGCTACGGTCAAAGTAAGCGTTGACCGCCGAAACGACTGCCTTGCTGACTGAACGATATTCTCGCCTGTCAAGGCTCTGCAAATGCTCCCACGCCCTGCGGTCTGCTTCGTTCTCCAGATTCAGCCGAAGTGTTGTTGTGTAGATTTGCTTCATACAAGATCGCCTTTCTTTTGCATTTTCTGTGCAGACAGCAGCTCATAGCCCTTGGCTGTGGCGCAGATGTCATCATTGATCATCACCCGGCTGGCATCATATTCTCCGAAATTCTTCACCATGCAGCTTCCACCGCCGACAACATAGAGCCTCATCAGTTCCGGGTCATACTCATGCTCACGCAGTCTGCGGAAGATGCCTGCGGTGTAATCCCTCGCTGTGTTCTGGATAGCAGTTAGGTAGCGTTCGCTGATGTCTGCCGTCCCAAAGCGAATCACACGCTCCAGAATCGTATCATCTACCGATGCGCCAAACTGCCGCATGAGATTTTCCCGGACAGCAATCATGCACTGGTTTGTCCCGTACTTCTCCGTGAAGCACTTCTGAGATAGCGGACGGCGCTCGTTGATATACATGACATTCATCGTTCCGTTGCCAATGTCGCAAAGCATATTGATGCCCTTGAATCCCCGCAGTCTGTCCGCCACAGCGGAGAAGCCCTGCGGGAAGATGTCCGCTCCGGCAAACTCCACATGATAGCTGACACCACGGAAAATGAAATCCGCCATTTCATTCTGCAACAGGTACGCCTTGAAGCTATCCTTCTGTTCGCTGACCCAAGTAAGAGGGAGCCCCGCCGCCAAATGCACACGGGCAGAGGTCTGCTTGCGGATATTCAGCTCTCTTGCAATGGCAGCAAGGGTCAGAATATAGTAGTCACCGTCTGTCATTTTGTCAGAGATAAACTCCTTGTGACCTTCGCCCACGGTGTAATAGCTGCCGTTGTAGACAAGCAGATTGCTTTTGAAGGTCGGCTCCTTGTCAGAGATGATCACGCCCGTAGGAAAGCAGCAATGTGCAGTCTTGATATTCCCATAGCCGTGGTCGATGCCGATGATTATAGGGTTATTGTTCATATAGTTCATAGTTTGTCCTTTCTGCCGCTGTGCGGCCTTGAAAATAGATTGTTTGTGTACGGCTCTGTACGGTAAACGCCAGTGCTGTACGCCGCTGTACACCGATTGGTCTTTGGATTTTGCGTTTGCTTTGTCAAATCGCTGTTTATACCGCAAGAAAATGCGGTAATCGCAGCACATTGCACATAAAGAACGCTGATTTTGCGGTAAAATAGCTTTTTGAAAACGGAGTTGAGAACTGCCGTACATCGTGTACGGCATGTACGGCAGTTTTGAAGTCCAGTTCTCATATTTAATAAGGAAGCAAGTTCATCGCCTCCACTCCGATAAATCCACGCACCCGCTTTCCGGCTGCGTACACATTGTTGGTAGCCTCCACATTATAAAGCCGTTCATTCTGGGCCAGCTCTGAGCTGATACGATTTGCTGACATAGGCTTTTGTGCGTTGTCCTCGCACCAGCGGAGATAGGCTTCATAGATAGCCTTGGAGCTGGCTTCGCTGTCGGCCTTAAAGCGGATATAGCCCTCGGATTGCAAAAACTCGATCACATTGTTGCTGCTGCGCTTTACTGTCTCCATATTTTCTTTGGCTCTATCGCTGATGGTGAACTGATACTCGTTCCCAATCAACCGCCGCAGACCCTCCAGACACCACAAAAAGATGCCCTCACGCTCCTGTGTCAGCTTATCCACCAGAAATGGATCATCGGCTCGTCCTGCTGGCCTGTCCTTGGTGGTCAACACGATCTGCCTGCGGAAGAAGCCGTCTGACTTGTCGTGCAAAGCGGTTAAAGCGCCGTTGCCGAAGCAAAGAAAGCGGACATAAAGCTGGCTCTGATAGCTTTGAACACCCTTGCGTTCCATATCCATCTTGCACTCTGAGGTCACGATGGATTTGATATAGTTGGTCTTGGGCAGGGCACTCATATCCATATCGTCATCCACCATCAGCAGCTTGTTTTCCAGGTCTGCACGGCTGAAACGGTTGTTCTCTACCTTCTGGATGCTGGTGGTATTCATGTTATCTCCCAGCATGGAGCGCATTACAAGTCCGATTCGACTCTTTCCTTCGCCGCCCTTACCAATCATCAGGAGCATTTTCTGCCCCTTTGTGGTAGGCAATAGGCAGTAGCCCATATACTCCTGCAAGGTGGGAATGTCCTCCGGGACAAGCAGCTCGGATAAAAATTGCAGCCAGCGCACAGGCGGCGGTGCATCGGGGAGATAGGCCACACTCAGACGGTTGTTGCAATAGCTTTTGTCCTCGGTGAAACGCCCATCCAGAAAGAGTGTCCCGTTTGCCACATGGATACGGTCAGTCTCGATGGGCAGGGGCGGCGAATAGGCTTGCAGCTTGATACTGGCCAGCAGATTTGCCACCACCTTGGAAAGCCCGGAGGTCAGACAGCCGGAGATCTCCTCCAGAATGAGATTGCCGATTTGCGCCTCGTCCTCAATCAGTCCATCCACTGTGAACAGCCTTCCTCTGACACATTTCATGGGATGCTTTTTTAAGAACTGCTGACAAAACAGCACTTCGTTGATGCGTTTTCCATCATACCAATCGGGAATGCTTTCTTCAGGCGGCATAACCATTGGGGTATTCAATTCGTCCATAGGTTTCCTCCTTTCGCAGTTGTTCCAGACGCTCCTTTAGTGCTATGATTTCACCATCCGTCATCCAGTCCTGTACAATTTCCCGACGCTCATAGCTGTCACCAAAGGTGAGAATGTTCAGTTCATATTCAATCTGACTGAGCTTGTGGCAGGCTTCCACGAATAAATCATGGACTGGCTCATCCGGCGTTTGCGGCGCATAGTATGCTTTCCATTCCTCCAAGCAACGGTAATAGTCCGATAAAACAGAAAAGCACAGACGCTCGTTTTCTTTGAGCTTCTGTGCTTCTGTTCGGATACGCTTTGCATTGAGTGCCGCTGCGCTGGGCGGCTTGTCCGGGTCAAGATGAAAGTCTATCACCAGCTTCATGGCTGCGTCGTAGGGCTTGAGATCAAACAACCTTGCAGTGAAGTCAATGACATCTCCATGCTCTCCGCAGGTAAAGCAATAATAATGGTCGTTTGCCACATACAAGCTGGGGTGTCTGTCATTGTGAAAGGGGCAGAGCGCCTTGCCGTGCCGGTTGACCTCAAGGCCATACGCCTGTGCCGCTTCCCGCAGGCTGACGTTGTTTTTTACGGTTTCGAATAAATTCATGTGTCCTCCTTTGCGTAGAAAAAGCGGCTTGCCCTGATATAAGGCAAACCGCTTCCTCAAAATTTATTGTTTTATTGGAAATATTAAGCCGGAGAGGTAACTGTCTCCGCTGCCAGTTTTTCCTTCCTGTTCGCTGCATTGCGAACCCGCTGGCCTTTGATATGCCCCTCATATCGGCACTCATCACTGCAATACTTGACATTGCTTCTTGTGGTGGAAAAGGTCTTACCGCAGTTTTCACAAGTGCAGTCACGCCGCCTGTTTTCTGCCGCTTCCTGCCGGTAGAACTTCGCCCGGCAATTCGGTCCGCAGAACATAGCAGCCGAGCTTTTGGATTCAAATCCCTGACCGCAGCACTTACAGGTTAGCTGAAAAGGCTGCCCAACGGTGTGCTTCCCGGCCTTAATCAACTGATAGCGCTCCCGGCTTTTGATGCGATGCTGGCGTAGCTGCTCCTGCCGCTTGATTTCCTCTGCTGTCAGCTCCGGGGCAGGAAGTTCAAACTTTCCGATGAATTTCAGGAAGATTTCTACCTCCTGCGTTCTGTCCCCGTCGATGCGCTCCGGGGCATGAACGATGATTTTATCAATAAATTCATTGATCATCGGTGTAGTCAGCTCGGAGAAATCGGTGTACTTTTCTGCCAAAGCAAGGAACTGCTCTACACGGGCAGTATCTTCCTCATAGCTCGTCAGGCTTTCCTCCGTTTCTGCAATCTGTGCGGAAAGGTTTTTCTGTTCGACTTCGTACTCAGCAAGCAGGCTGTCAAAGCGTTCCTCAGAAATTCGGCCTACGGCAAAGGATTCATAGAGCTTTTTAATGATCGTATCCAGCTCACTGTGGCGCTTACGGTCTTTGTTCAGCTTTCGTTTGGCATCTTTGGCCGCCTCCACCTGCCTGACCTGTGAAGCGGCTCGTATCTTCTCGGTGAATTTTTCCCGATCTGCTATGGCAAGCTGGCTGACAGTGCGGATTGTCTCTAAAATAAGGATACGCAGCGACTTAGTGGTAATATAGTGCCCGCAGCAGTCCTTTCCATGCTTCTGATGTGCCAGTGTATAAGAGGAGCAGTCAAAGAAATCCGACGGATACGGAGTGCCTTCTGTACCGCCTCTGGAACGATGATTATACATCTTTGCGCCGCAGTCCGCACAGTATAAAAGCCCGGTCAGGGGATTGGCTTCGCCTATGGTATCAATACGCCGTGGCGTTTTCCGCAGTTGCTGAGCAAGCTCCCATGTTTCCGGCTCGATAATGGCCTCATGGGTGTTCTCGAAGATCAGCCAGTCCTCCTTGGGATTAGGAATAGAGGTCTTGTCCTTATATGACAGCTTGTGGGAACGGAAATTGACCGTATGCCCCATATACTCAGGCTTAGACAATATCTGCCCCACAATATAGCCGCTCCAGTTATAAGGATATGCGAACTCGGTCTTACTTTTCCAAACGCCAATGCCTTTCCTTGCAAAATAGACCGCCGGAGCTTCTACCTTATCTTCAAAAAGGATTCTGGCAATGTCATAGGGGCCTTTTCCCTCGATGGTCAGACGGAAGATGCGCCGCACAACGGCGGCGGCCTCCTCGTCAATCAACCAATGGTGCTTGTCGTTCGGGTCTTTCTTATAGCCGTAGATGGCACTGTTGGTGGTAGGCTTGCCTGATTCCCCCTTCACACGGATAGCGGTTTTCTGCTTGCGGCTCAGATCACGCAAGTACCACTCGTTCATGATGTTGAGGAACGGAGCAAATTCATTGCTGTTCTGGTCGTTGCTGTCCACGCTGTTGGCGATGGCAATAAAATGAATGCCATGCTGACGGAACATAACCTCCGTGTAAAAGCCGGTCTGCAAGTAGTCACGTCCGATTCGGGACATATCCTTTACGATCACACGAGCCACCTTGCCAGCTTCAATGTCTGCCACCAGCTTTTTCCATGCCGGTCTTTCAAATGTGCCGCCTGAGAATCCGTCGTCCGTGTAATGGGCAAAGTTTGTGTACCCCTGCTGTGCGCAATAGCCCTCCAAGTATTTCTTTTGATTCACAATGGAGTTGCTATCCCCAATCTGGTCATCGTCACGGGAAAGTCGTTCGTATAAGGCGGTGATCTTGTCCTCAGTCTGAATGATGCTCATGATGCGCTCCTTTCAGACTGACGGCTCATTTGTGGTACACCAATTATATCACAAGTTCCGTCGTTTGTAACTACTTCGTTGCGTATCATTCGTAAAATTTTATCCTCCATTGTCTCTTTCCCACTTTCACTGAAAGCGACTCTCACCTTGTAGGTGGTGCCGCCAATACGTCTTATCATATACTGTGCCTGTTTGTTTTTATCCATAGCGTTCCTCCTTGAAAAATTCATGTTCGTTTGATATACTAATGGTGGTTCCGACTGATGTAAGTCGGTGGCATCTTGTGTCATGTTTCATAAAGCTACCGCAACTTGCGTCCTCCTTTCTCTTGATACGGGTTGAAAAAGTAACCTAAATAACCGCTTATCAGATTACCCTCTCACTAATAGGAGAAATCCGGGGTGTAAATCGGAACTGTTTTTGAAAGAAATTCAAAAAATTTTCGGAGGTGAGGTCATGACAGATGAAAATAGAACATTTCTCCTGTTCCCGGATGACGGTGATGACCTAACCGAATGGGATGAAGCCTCCGATCTGACGATACAAAACGAGCAGTTAGAGGAAATCCTCTCCGAAGAACGAGCCTTAGAGCTGGAAAGAGAGCTGGAGCAGGACGAAAACCCAAGGGACTACACCGTAGAACTGGAGGACGAAGAGGAAGAAGCTGCTCCTGTCAGCGAAAAACGCTTAAAGCGCCAGATACGGGCAGAGGCGTTGGCACGGCTGGAGGATGCTGCAAGAACAGAGGACGACTTTCGATACGTTGTCAGCGAATGGGACAGGTTGGATCGGAATCGGGAACGACGGGAGCGTGACCATGAAAATCTCCGGGGAGATGTTCCGTTAGAATACATGGCAGTTCCCAATCCGAAGATGATTCCGCTGTATTTGAATCTGCCACGATACCGCCAGCTTGCCAGCGGCAATTTTCTGGATATCATTTTTTCTTGCCCCTATGAACTGCATGAGTTGGTTGCAAGCTCATTTATTTCTGAGCTGATACGCAGCCTTACCATTGATCAGAAGGAAGTGCTGTATTACCTGTCCATCCGGCAGTACAGCACCATACAGGTGGGTATGATACGGGGACAGACAGACCGAAACATTAGAAAGCTCCGAAAGAATATCCACAAGAAGCTGCAAAGAGCGGTTTATGATTACCTTTTGGAAAAACAGAACGACTGTGGAAGCCTAACGCTGCGGGAACGGCAGTTCTTAGAGGAATATGGGCTTTTGCTGAAAGCCTATGGCAAGGACGCCGTTATCCTCCGGGAGAACAAATCAAAGCCGAGGAAAAAGAAAGCTGCCCTTGGCAGCAGCAAGGACAGCGAATGATCTGATTGAATTTGATAAGCAGATGACCGAAAGGAAGGATTTGCGTTATGAATACATTTTTTGAGCAATCCCGTTCCCATTGGGTGCGGTATGAACGCTATGAAATCAAAACAGGCAAGGACGGGAAGAAATACATCACCCCGGCAAAGGATGCCAGGCCGGATGTCTATAACCCACTCAAGGAAGCCCCGGACATTGTGCTGGATGCTCTGAATGTGGGGATGCTGATGATGAACGGCAAGAAAAGCTCTGAGCCAGAGGTAGAAAAGGCAATCTTGGAATTTATTACCCACTATGGGCTGCTGGGCCTGATGACGGCCCTGCCCACCACGCCGTCCTTTATGGATTATGAGGCGGTATATCTGCCAAAGAACCATTTTATCAAGGAAGAAACGATGGAGACGGAGAAGTATCTGTCCCTGTTTTACCCCTTTGATAGGCTGGATGTGGTCAAGAACGGTGTGGAATCCAGTTGGAATGTGTCCAGCGACCGGGCAATGATTGCACTGACCATGACCTTTATGGACGAGCCGATGGCAAAGACCATGAGCTTCCAGCGGGCGTATGCAGAGCCTTACGATTGGGTGGCACAGCAACTCAAGGATTGGGCATTTAATATGCTGACCTCTTTCTTCTATTATAATGACTATGATTCCATGGAGGAAGAAAGCCGGAATATGCTGCGTAAGTCTATGGCTGCATTTGGCGGCATTGCACCCACCTATCATATAGAGCTGTTGGATAGGCCAACGATCTATTGGGATTTCCATTCCCTGCTGTTGGGGATTCAGATGATGTTCAGCTTCATGCTGGTGGACAGCACAAAGCCGTTGCGGATGTGCAAGCAGTGTCAGAAAGTGTTCCTGAGTAACCGGGCTAACTCCGCTTTTTGCAGTGCAAGGTGTAAAAATCAGTATAATGTTTATAAGAGCCGGGGAAAGAATAAATCAGAGGATGGTGATAATAATGCCTGAAAATCAGAACATAGAATGGAAAGCTAAGTGGAAGGATGACTATCTGGAATGGATTTGCGGCTTCGCCAATGCACAGGGCGGCAAGATTTATATTGGCTGTGACGATGATGGAAAAGTTATCGGCCTGCCCAATATCCGCAAGCTGCTGGAGGATGTTCCAAACAAAATCCGAAATGCCATGAGCATCGTGGTGGATGTCAATCAGCTGGAGCGTGACGGGAAAGAATATCTGGAAATCGTTGTTCCACCATATCCCGTTGCCATAAACTGCAAAGGTGTCTATTATTATAGAAGCGGCAGCACCATGCAGACCCTTTCTGGCCCAGAACTGGAGAGCTTCATTCTACGCAAACGTGGTGCTTCGTGGGATAATATGCCCTTGCCGGGATTTACGTTGGATGATATTGATGATGAGTTGGTCAAGAGATTCAAGACCCTTGCCGCCAAGAAGGGCCGGATCGACCAAAGCGTTTTAGACGAGGACAAAGCGGATTTAATGGAAAAGCTGCGTCTGACCAATGCCGGGTATTATACCAACGCAGCGATGCTGCTGTTCTGCAAAGACCCTGACCGCTGGCAGCTGGGCGCATACACAAAAATCGGCTTTTTCGAGAATGATGCCGATCTCCGTTATCAGGATGAAATTCACGGCTCCTTGTTGGAACAGATTGACAAGATCATTGAAGTCATCCATCTGAAATATATGAAAGCGAAAATCACTTACGAAGGGATGCAGCGCATTGAGCGTTATTTTGTTCCCGACGCTGCCCTGCGTGAAGCCCTTCTTAACGCTCTATGCCACAAGCAATATGAAAGCGGCGTTCCGATTCAGATCAGCGTGTATGAGGATAAGCTGTATATCGCTAACTGTGGTAGGCTTCCAGACAACTGGACGGCAGACAGCCTGATGTCCAAACACGCATCCCGCCCTTACAACACGGCGATTGCGAATGTGTATTATTTGACCGGCTTCATCGAGAGCTGGGGACGTGGTATTGAGAAAATCTGTCAGGCTTGCAAGGAAGATGGAAGCCCGCTTCCTGCGTACACCGTGCATCCCGGCGATATTATGATTCAGTTTACAGCGTCAGAGGATCGGGTTATTCGATCTGCCACCTACAAGGTGACAGAAAAGGTAACAGAAAAGGTAACAGAAAAGGTAACAGAAACCTTGGATGAAAAATCCATGCAAATTCTGGCCCTGATTTCCGAAGATCCTGCATACACATCTACCACCATAGCAGATAAGCTATCTATCAGCAGAAAAACAGTTTCTCAGCGTCTGAAGGAGCTGAAGGAAAAAGGAATCATCGAGCGCATCGGGTCTGACCGAAAAGGCTACTGGAATATAAAGAGCTAAGTGATACAGAATTAGCCCCACACCAGCGTTCATTCATGCTGATGCGGGGCTAACATGTGTTTAGCAATATACAAGCTCCGTCAGAACAATTTCCTCTGCACGGTTATGAATGTTGTTCATGCGCCGTACCCATTCCATTTGATCGGTAGCTTTAAGTGCCTCGGTCACACCTTCCAGTCGTGCCATAGCTTCGCACATGATCTCCATACGCTGATTGCAGGATTTGTCTATCTCTGCAAGATGTTCATGCAGGGTGCAGCTTGTTAGGTAGTGTGCATAAAGGACGGGACGATGCTCTTTCAAGTAGCGGCGGCGCATACGGCCATACTTACCGATCTGATATTCCTCGGTCTCCGGCAGCGCAAGGTCGGGGATATAGTAATCGCCAACCTTCGTATATGTGCCGCCCATTTCTTCAAAAATAGACTTCATTTTCATGCTCCCTTCGTGCTAAAATGTCAGCAGTTATGCGGATTTTTTTCCTTTCCCACAACTGCCAGACCAATTCACCACAAATGAGCCGCCAGTCATGTAATAGTATTAGGCGGTAGAAACCACCCTCTACATATTACATCTTGGTTGGAAATGGAATTGCTTTCGCCTTGCAGCTCGTCCTCATGGGATAGTCTTGGATAAAGGGCAGTGATTTTCTGGGTGGTCTGTCTTAACATAAAATCCTCCGTTTCCGACAGCCAGCCCCACTATTCCGTATTTCGATTATACCACATGGGGCGGCTGTCTGTATAGCGGCTTCTGCTTCTTTACCGCCTGTCAAAATGACGATTTTTTACTGTGCGGCTTGTAGCGTTAGGGCGAAAGCTGGGCTTTGTGTCCTGCGGCGGCTTCCGCCTCCAGCACTTTCATCATCTTATCGGCTGCGGTGTCGGTGGTATCTTTTTTGAAAAAGCCGGAAACGATAAGGACGGTGTTGCCCATGCGGATCTCTGTCACGCAGTCCGGGCGGCGTTCCGGGGTGGTGTTCTGCTTGTTCTCTGCCATAGGCAACTCCTTTCATTTCATCAATTCTTTTAGTCTGTTCAGCTTGGCTTGCGCCGTTTCACGGCGGAAGTTCTCTCCCGTAAAGAGGATAGGGGCGCACATTTCCAAAAGGCGGTCATAAATCCGGGCATGGGCGGTGTCCAGCGGATTTTGCAGGCTGTCCAATGTCAGATTGGTGGTAACGATTAAGGGCTTGCGGCTGCGGTAGCGGCTGTCAATCACATTGTAGACCTGTTCTAAACCGTACTCTGTGCCGCGCTCCATTCCAAAATCATCAATGATAAGCAGAGGAAAACGGCAAAGACGCTCGATATACTCGTTGCGCCCCTCAAAGCTGGCGGTCAGGTCATTCAAAATCGCAGAGAAGTTCGTCATGCGGACAGCGACTTCCTGCTCCATGAGGGCATTAGCGATACAACCGGCAAAATAGCTTTTTCCTGTGCCGACCTTGCCCCATAGCAGATAGCCGATATTTTCCTCGCGCATGATTTCCCAATGCTCCACATAGAAGTGTGCAATCTCCATTTGCGGGCATTTCCCGTTGTCGTTGGCGAAAGTCCATTCCTGCATGGTAGGATTGGTAAATCCCCGGCGTTTCAAGTCCTCCACGGTGTCAAGGTGCTTTCTGCGCTGTTCGGCGGCTTCACGCTCCAAACGCTGGGCTTTCTGGCAGTCACATTCTGCCGGGTGGCGGTCACGCCCAAACAAGGCGGCTTGCTTTTCCGGGAAGTAGGCTTCTTTCGGAGTGTGACACTTGCCGCAGTAAAGCAGTCCGTCCTCGCCCATGTAGTCCTCCGGCTGTGGGGTAACAGCCGTCATATTCAAAACTCGTTCTGTAAACAGATTACTCATAAGCTCTCGCCCTCCTTGCAGGTGTATTCGGGTATGCCCTGTTTCGGGGCAGCCTTTGCGGTATCGTCTGCCGCCCATCTGCGAATAGTGGCGGCGTGGTTTTTATATTTCTTGCCCGTGGACGCGATATAGCCGGAAAGCCGCTCAATATAGTACGCCCATTTTTCGGGCAGCTCCGCTTGCAGTTCGGAAAGCTCCGTATCAGTCAGAAATACATTCTCATATCTGCCATAGCTGCGGGCGAGGGCTTGTCCCTTTAACTCTTCCTCTTTTTCTAACTCTATATCTATCTCTTTCTTTATCTCTATCTCTGGTGGACGAATGTCGGACAAATGTCCGCCATTTGTCCGCGGCGGCAAAAGTGCCTTATTTTCAAGCCTTGCGGCGCGTTTCCGTTCCGCTTCGGTAGAGGATTGACCGATCATCAGCTCGATGTCGGTCATATAAAGCAGCCCGCAGTCAAGCTGCTCCACAAGCCCTAACTGCTGGAAGATGGCTAATGCCCGTTCCACCGTCCCGTTTTGGTGACGGGTCAGCGTGGCTATCATCTGGGCGGTATAGGGGATATGCTCGTCAAGCTGCAATCTGCCGCCATTTTTCAGCGATTTTAAGTACAGCTTCAAGAGGATATTGGAATACAAAATCCCGTCTTTCATGTCCTCCAACAGCACAATGGAATCGCTGTCGAAGAAGTTTTCTTTCAGTTTGAGGTAGTAATATTTGCGGTTATCTGCCATTGGCGGTGTCCTCCCTGTGTTTCCATCTCTTAGAGAAATACCGGGGGCAGAGGACGATAATCGCCCGGAAGCTCTGCTTGCAGCCGTGTGTGCAGCCCCGGCAAAGGTCATTGTAGGTAATACGGTTTCGGTGGTTGAGGAAAAAGCTCCATTCCAACCGCCGCTTTTTGCTCATACGTGGCATTTCTCGCTCCTTTCTGCCGTTTCCGCTGGTATAAGCGGATAGGTCGGTAAAAATGTAGTTTCTCGGTGTCATTTTCGGGGATTTCCTGCGCTGTGCGCCCCGTTTCAAAGGTGGGCAGTATTGCGGATAGGGTGCAGGGCATATCCCTGTTTTGGTATCGTTTCGGGGCGGTTTTTAACGCTCATGTTCGTGCTTTTTCTCTCTGTCTTTCTCGCCTTGCAGGATTTGAGAAAGATTGCTTTTCACGGTATGCAGCTCCTTGACACGGGCTTTTTTCTCCCGGTATTCGTTGTAATGGGCGTTCTTTTCGGCGGTAAGCTGCTCGATTTCCGCTTGCAGGGCTTTATGGCTTGGCAGCTTGGAAACGCCATGCGCCCGGAAATAACGGGTGGCTGCGTCCGCTATGATAAAATCGCTTTCGTGCCGTTCCCGATAGGTGCTGCGGGCTTTCTCCGTTTTCTGTGCTTTCAGACCGTCACGGGCAGGCTTGGTCTTGGCATAGGCAAGCACCTGTGTCTGAAGCTCCTTTTTCTCCCGGATAGCAGCGTCCAGGGCTTTCAGCTTGGCGGTGCTGTCCTGTAAATCCGCATTGGCAGATACCAGGGCTGCGTCCAGCTCCTCCGGCGAATAGCCGTACTGCCCGTAGGCGGCAACGGTAGCCGCCATTTGTTTCAGATTGTGGACTGCCGCCCAGCGGTCATAGCCCGCGCCCTTTCCCTCCGCTCGCTTCGCTGCCCGGTCAACCATGCGCTGAATACCGTCCTTTTCCGGGGTGGTTTGGACAGCTTTTTTGCCCTGCAAACGCTCCCTTATGTTGCGGGGGTATTCGGGTACGGTTGCGGTCTGCTCGGCGGCTCTGTGGGCGTTCTGTTCCAAAAGGGCAAGAACGGCAGCGCGGTCAAAATCATCTCCCAGCTTGCGGGCGGTAATGGGCTTTGTCCTGTCCGGCGTGAGGTAGGATAGCCGCCCTCGGCTCTCCTTGACAGTCACGCCCTGTTGCAAGAGAACGGCGGCGAACTCGCCATAGCTTGTGGCAGAGGACAGCGCGGTGCGTATGGCCTGCCGCAATTTTTCCTTGTCTGTTTCAAACTTCGTGGGCTTGGCTGGCTGCTCCTCGGCTGGCAAGGCGGCAACTTCCTTGTCCAGCTTTGCCTGCCCTTTCCGCTGCGCCCAATACTCACGCTCGGTAATGCGGTTTTTGCTGCCATGCAAAAGGTCGATTTGATAGAGATTTTCCCGGTGGCACAGCTCCATGACTTCGGCTTTGAAGTATTCCATCGCCGCGTCTGTGCAGCGGTGTTTGCACCCGGCGCGGGTGTCTGCCGGTCTGTCCATGTAAGGCAGGAACGGAACTTCCTCTATCCGCAGAGAATTGATAACGATATGCACATGGATATTGCCGCTGTGGTTGTGTCCGTCCGGGTGGGTGCAGACAATGGCTTGGTGTCCGGGAAACTGCTTCCGGCAAAATTCCTCGCCCAACGCCTGCGCCCGGTCTACGGTCAAACCGTTGTCCACCGCGTCCCGTGGGTCAAAGCTGATAATGTAGTGGTGGCTTTTTACATCTTCCCGCTTCTGGTTCTTCCCATAGCGGAGATTGGAGCGCATACAGGCAACGGCAAAATCCTCGTCGCCGCAGTTCAGCGTGGCTATTCGATAGTCCTCTCTGAGCATGAGCCGCCCGTTTTCATCAAGGGTGGGCTTCATGGTAAACTCGTCATGTTCAAAGGTGAGGTACTGCTCGGCTGCGCCATAATCCGCATTTTTAGAGCTGATATGTTTGAATGTTGCCAACAGCGTCACCTACCTTTCGCAGGACTTCAAACTTCAAGGCAGCAAGGTCAGAAATGGCGGCGCGGACTTCAACGGACAGGGCGTTGTATGGTGTGCCGTACTCGTTGAGGGCGCGGGCAATCTGATTGAGGTTGCCACCGATTTTTCCGTATTCGGCGGTCAGCCTGCCAACGGCGGACAACAGTTCATCATTGACCGGGGAAACGGTAACGATGGGACGAATGGTCGCCCGTGTAATGGCTTGCCGGATAAATTCGGATTGGCTCATGTCATAGTGTTTCAGCCGCTCGGTAAAGTCGGCGTATTCTTCCTCGGTCATGCGGGTTTTGACCACATGGCAGCGGTGGGGTGTGTTATATTTTTTCTTCAAGCGTTGACCTCCTTTCTCGCCCGACAGGGCGCATGAGCAGGGTTTGGGGAAGGCACTCCCCAACAAGATTTACCAAAGGGGGCAAAACCGCAGATATGCGGATTTTGGCACCGTGGTAGAATCTTGCTCTAAAAAACTACCGCTTTCCTCGGCGGCTCTGGTTTGCGGATATACTGGCTTGCTCCACCAATATAGCGATTGCGGTGGCGTGTTCTGCCCGCTGTTCACCACTACAACGGTGAAAAGGGGGCGTTTTGGCAAACGCAGCGGAAATTTTTTTGTTTTCCCTGTCTGCTCCCTACAACAATCCGGCGGTGTGGTTTGCCAAAGATTTTTGAAAATGGGCGCAAAAAAAGCAGTAAACCTTTTCAAGATTTACTGCTTATCTGCCGCTGTGATGGGTGGCGGTATTAAATTGTCAGCCGTTTTTCAAATGGAATTTATCTGCAATCGCTTTCTTTCTGCTTTCCAATTCCTTTTCTGTAATCTTCCATAATCCTAACGCAATGATCTGCTATCTTTTGCATTCCGAGTTCTTCAAAAAAGGCAATTTGTATTTTCATCAGTTCTTCACAAACAGTCAACTTCTGCTCATCCATATTGCTAATAGCAAGCCATGGGAACGCTTTATATTTCTTAGTGTCCCCAATGAGAAAATTGTACCCTATCAACTCATTTTCACGGAAAACGAAATAGAATTGTGGGCCTGAACCTGGAACTGACTTTTCCATAATTTGCTGCATTGTTCTCACGCCGCCGTATGCCGGAAAAAAACCTATTCGCTCAAGAGCATTTAATATGTCAATCCTTTTATCTGTGGGTATGTCTCTATAATTGATAATCTGTTCCATTTGCTCTACCCTCATTGAAGTTTAATTTGTCAGGCTCTAATTATACAACTTTTCTGTTTAGCGGTCAAAGCGGAACTTCAACAGGCTTTCTATCAGTTGCCTGACGATATGCTCCTGCATATCCGTGTTAATCTGTCCGTCCATTTTCGCACAAGAGCGGATATATCCCGCATAATGGGATAGGACGGCGGCAACAGCTTCCGGGTCGCCCTCGCTTGCCTTAACGATTGTCTCATAGGGAAGTAGCTGGCTCATAGGACAAACCCTCCAACTCTGCCCGTAGCCGCCGTAAAATCATCTGAATACGCCGCCCGGTTGTGTTGCCAGCCCGTCCATATCTCCGTCCAATCTCCCTATGCGTCAATCGTTGGAAGTAGTACAAGAAAATGATTTCCTGTTCCATCTGTGATAGTGCGGACAGGGCTGCGGCAAGCTCTGGACTTTCCAAAAGCACCATCTGACCACAGACGAAAAGCGGATAGCTGGTCATGCCGGATTGCTCCGCAAAGTATTTATCTGTGGTACTGAATGGATAGTGTTTTTCTTCTATCAGATATTCAAGCGAGATTTCCCGCTTGCGGCGGCTCCGTATGCTCCGGGCTGCGTCTATGGCAGCGTGGCGAATAACAGTCTTGCAAAAGGCATCGTGTGTATGCCGGATATGTTCTTGATACTTTTCGTGTTCGGTCATGGAAAATCCCCCTTTCTGAATAATGGCAGAGGGCGGCAGCATCTTGTGCTGTCGCCCTCTTGATTACCGAACAGCAAAGACGGGCGGGGCTGTCAACGGCGGCGCATTTGCGCCGTTCATCTTGACCGTTGACAGGCTCGGCTGGGTTTGCTATCTGCTCACGGCAATTCACTCTCATTGATAGGAATTGCCTCAAGTTCCGTATTCAAATTGTTCCAATAAGAGCCGATATCCGCACTTGTGAAATACTTAAAACCGCCTGCTGCTGACTTCAATTCGCCGTTTTTAACCCCATAGCAGGCGTAAATCAAATCGTAGCTTGTTCCATCTGAGAGGTTAAATCTAAAGCTGGTCACATCTGCTCCGGCAGTTTCCTCAGTCGTTTTGTCTTTTAGGGATAAGCCCTTGAACTTATCATACAGGGTCTTTATATCATTTTCAGCAACAACTACTTTCTTTTCTGCTGATGCAGGCACTCCGTCATAGTGGTACATTTCAACGTTTTCGACATCTTCAACCTCAAATGGGAAGTTGATTTTGACAGGCTCATAAGCAATGTTTATAGGTAACAGAAAGAGAGCTGTAAAAATTGCAATGATACAAAGAGCGATGGAAACGAGAACAGCAATCGTTATCTTTTTTCTGCCTCTCTGCTTTTCTTTTGCCTCATGGCGCATAATAACGCTTTCGCTTTCTTCGTGAAGAACATCTTCGCTCGTGTGAGAAAGCAATTTCTGATAAATTGCGTTACAGTCAGCACAGGCGTTCAAATGCTCTTTTACCATCTCTGCGCTTGCTTCGCTGCAAGCACCGTCAACATACAGCGGAAGAATATCTCGAACAATATCGCATTGTTTACTCATGCTTTTCATCCATCCTTTCTTGAATTTTTAGCTTTGCACGATGATAAGTAACTCTCGCCCATGATTCTGTTTTTCCAAAAATTGCAGCGATTTGTGAAAAAGATAGTTCCCCGAATACGCGAAGCTGAAAGACTTCTTTGTATGGTTCTTCCAAACGGTGAAGAACGAGGTGTATGCGGAACGCCATGTCAGAATCTGCAACTGAGTTCTCAACATTTTCATTTGATGGCAAGTCATTGATTTCACTCACATCAGCTACTCGCTGACGGCTTCGCATTTCATCATGGTAAAGGTTTTTTGCTATGGAGCAGAGCCATGTCAATTCATCTGACTTACCTTTGAATTGTGATGTTGTAGAAACAGCCTTATAGAATGTGTTCTGCGTGATTTCCTCTGCTATCTCACGATTTTTGGCAAGAGAAATAGTATACGAGTATACCTGTAAATAGTAGGCTTTATAGAGCTTTTCATAGTCCATACTTGTCATCACCTCCTTCAGCTTCATAGGTTAGACGGAGAAATCGGAATTTCGTTACAAAGAAGTTTGAAATTTTTATACCTTTACGCTACTCTTGCTTTGTGCGGACTATTGGTAGACGCGCATTAACGGCAAGTAAAGAGATTGCTGTGTCAGCTTGATATGTTCAAATGCTAATTAAGTATAGCATACAGCTATGAATTTTTCTATTGCGTTCCCCTGACTTCGGAATAGTGGCAGGGCTGGCTATCCTTGTTTTGCTTTGTGCTTCTCTACCGTACATGAGCATTTGCGCCCGGATTATCATTTCCGTAGCCCTCCAAGAGATTGATAACGCCCCAGATACCGAGACCGGCACCGAGCGCGATAACGAGGGTCTGAAGAACGGTAATTGCCTGTTCAAAAAATGCCATATAGTTTGTTAGCCGGAATCTGATTAAAAAATAGGTTTGTCATGTTTCATAGGCATACAAAAGCCGGAACAATCTGCCGCCCGGTTTCCGGGGGCATGATTCCGGCTGTCCTCCTTTTTCATTATTTTTTCTTGCGATTGTCCGCTTTGTACGCCAATGGCCCGTAGAGGGCAGGTGCGGCGAATAGATAAGATCACTCCCTTCAAAAGCGGAACGAAGTTAAGCGCCATTTGTGTCTACTTCATATACATCGCAGACCTCATTGGGCTTGAGTTTCAGCCTTGCGGACAGGAATGCTTCAATGTCAAAAGCGTTCTTGTCATCTGCGTCGGCAGTGTACTTGAAATTGGGGTGCTTGGTGATGTCGTACTTATCCGAAAGGAAAGGACGCACACCGCGCAGCTGGAGAATACACTTGCCGCCATCCATAACAGCAAGCTCATCCTGGCTCATCAGCTCTTTGCCACATTGTCAAGTGATGAATTCAAGAAAACGGCAGCCGCAAAGAAAAATCTTTGTGGCTGCCGTTCTAATTGGCGGCTTGAAGCAAAAAAATCCCCGGTTGTACCAGGGAAATAAAAACTTTAGTATAGCCTAAAAGAGAAAGCTAGCGCCTTGAGGCGCGGCCAAGTAGAGTGGGCTTAAAGCCTGCGTCCCGAGCCACCCGTTTTACGGGTGGCAGCGACTCCTTGTCTGTTTATCTTATACTTGTCAATTTATATTATCCAATAATGTGAATTATAATATGACAGTACGGATGCATATTATAGAAACATAACTTTGAAAGAATCAAGCATAACCTGTGGAGTGACTCTTCAACGGATAAACTATTTTCACTTCATACAGTTCCGACATATGGAATAAGGAACACCAATCGCCCTCAATACAACTTTCTTTCTATTAGTTAAAAATGCACATAATCAAAAAAGAAAATCGACTTATTTTAGACAAATTCATTGACAAGTTCTGCTTTAGGTGATAAAATAAAAGTGAAAAGTCGAAATTTATATTGTTGGGAGGTAAGACCGATGATTTGTTTTAAGGTTAAGTTGCCTAACTTAATAATGGAGCATTTTTACCGACGCTGCCAGCTTTGGAGGCTTAGAATTAAAATTGTTTCTATTTGCGCATAAGTTAGGCATGATTATTTGTCTACTTATGCGCTTTTTTATTTGAATTTTCAGTATTAGCAGAAAGGAAGTGTTATACATAGATAACATATGGCTTATCCTTTTGCTTCTATTAAGTTTTTTTATGATTTTTAAGCCGGAACTTTTATGGAAAATTGAACACTTCTTTTCTGTAAAAGGCGGTGAACCTACAGATTTATATCTTGGTTTGATGCGGGTTGCTGGAGTATTCTTTTTTATTGCATCCATCATTTGCATTATTGTTTTGGTTTTATAAGAGAAGGGGGGCTTTTAATGAAAAAGCTAACACGTAAGATTGTTGCACTTACTCTTTCCTTGGTTATGTGCATAAGTTTTTCTAACACTACTTTTGCTTATGCCGACAACGAGAATATCAGTTCTTCTGCTGAAGCAAGCAAAGTGAATTGGTGGAAGATTGGCTGGATTATCCTTTCAGATTATGTGGAAAAGCTTATCGATCTCGATGGACAGAGTGAAAAGGATAGTAGTTGGGCCTATCTTGTTTCACCTAGCATAGAATATAACACGGGTGATATGGGGCCTGAGGTTTATTTTCGTCCAGAAGTAGATAACAGCGTTGGTTCTATCCGTATGCATGGACATAGGATTATCTTTGTCGATATTTTTACACAGATTGCACTCATCTTGTCAGATGCCTCTGGTGATACGGTAAGTCAAGCAACTACTGGTACAAATCAGTATATGTTTTATACAAAGAAAGCAGGAGACAGTTCTGGTACATGGAAAGCACAGTTTGTTTCAACTGAGACATACAAATGGCAGTTGTATTATGCCCATTATTACAATGCCAATGCTCGTTCAAGTGTTCCTATGACGGAAGATGGATTTTACTTTGGGGATAATAACAGAGTTTATCAATTCTCTGTTGCAGAATCTTACAGACTTAATTCTCTTCCTCCAGAGGTTGTTGATATGACACAACTTAATGCTCAATTTATTAATCCTGCTGATGGAAAAACTGTAGATTATCTCAAAGACTTTAATGCTGGAGATCAAGTTCATTTCTCTGATATAATTATTGACATTAGTTATGATGCGACTGAGGATGCGACTACATTTTATTTTACCGAGGATACTTATGAGGAAAACATAGGATGGAAATTTGCAGGAAATCTTCTTGACCAATATTCCGCTGGTGATGTTCTGAATCTAACTTTTGATGTGTTGAATGTCGGAAACTATCAGGGCATTACTTTTGAAAGCCTCGACTACTTTGAAGCAGCTTACGCGCATAATAACGGTGCCGCTTATCCCAATATTCAAGATTACCAATAATTTGATTTTGACATAAGGACTTATAGAAGAGGGCGTGTTGCGGATAATTTTCTGCAACGCGCCCTTTTTAGTATGCTTTAGCAAAATAAAGTTATCCCTTTTACTCTGGCCAAAGGAATAACTTTATTGCCTGATAGCATTAAAAGAAAATTGTTGTATCACTTTTGATATAAATTAAAAGTATTTAGCGTCTAAATTCTACCTTGACATTTCCCCAACAAAATTGTAAATAATCTTAACCTCCTGTGTCCTCTGACCATCAATCTTCTTGATTTCTCCAATCAGAATCCGGCTAATGAGCCGGTTCAGCACCGCCTCGTCCAGTTCCTCGATGGCGGCATAGCGCCGGATTTCCTTGATAAAAGTGCGGACTTCGCTTTCTTGCGCATCGGCACGACCTTGCATCATTGCCAGGTCATGCAGGCGTTTCTGGTTGGATTCCTGCTCCTGTTCCAGCGCCGCCGTCAGCTTCACAAACCGCTGCTCGGTCAGGATGCCTTTGGCCTTATCGGTGTACAGGCTCAGGAACATCCCGTCAATTTCCTGATTTCGGGCTTCCAGCCGCAGGCGTTCCTTTTCTGTCTGGGAGGCGTCCACCAGATACCGGTGCTCCATCCGGCGGCTGAGCCGCTGGTAGAACGCATCGGCATCCTTCATAGCCTGCGCCGCCAGTTCCTGAATGTCTTTCAGCACCAGATTGTATAAATCCCTGGCCTCGATCTTGTGGCTGGAACAGACCTTGCAGCCCATGCGGTTGTAGGTCTGGCAGATATAGTACGCCTTGTCAATCGGCTCCCGCATTTCGCCGGTGAAGCGGTTCTTCCCGGTTCGGCCCACTTTCTCATACCGCACCTGCATGGACTTCCCGCAGGTGGCGCAGTAGACCAGACCGTGGAACAGATTATAAAAGGGGCAGGAATTCCCCTGAATGGTCGGCCTGCGGTCAATGAGTTCCTGCACCTGTTCCCATTCCTCCGGCGTCACAATGGCCTCATGGCAGCCCTCGATCACTTCCCACTGGTCACGGGGAATAATGTCATAGGTGTTGGAGCGGATGCCTTTCTGATGCGTCCGAAAGACCAAATGTGCGCCCTTATAGAATGGATTTCTCAGGATGTGACTGATTCTGGCTCCGCCCCAGAAATAATAGTTGGCGTCAAACTCCGTGTTGGCTTTGACATGGGTGATTGGGATTTTTTCTTCCATCAGACGTTTGGAAATCCTCATGCAGCCCAGCCCGTCAAGGGCATAGTCATAGATTTTGCGGATGATTGGCGCTGTCTCAGGGTCAATGATGAGATGCCCCTTGTCCTCCGGGTCACGCATCAGGCCGAAGGGCGGCGTCCCTCCGCAGAACTTCCCCTGCCGGGAGCGGGTGGTGATGCCTGCCAGCACCTTTTTAGAAATATCCCGGCTGTACATATCGTTCAGGATATTCTTAAAGGGCGTAATGTCCATCTCCTGACGGGTCAGGCTGTCCACGCCGTCCGTGATGGCGATATAGCGTACATTGTGTTTGGGGAAAAAGATTTCGATATAGCTGCCAGCTTCAATATAGTTCCTACCAAGCCTGGATAGGTCTTTGGTGATGACGCAGCCGATCTTCCCCGCCTCAATGTCAGCGATCATGCGCTGGAAGGCAGGGCGGTTGAAATTGCGGCCCGTATAGCCGTCATCCACATAATATTCATACTGGAACATTCCATGCTTTTCAGCAAAGTCCCGAAGCATGATTTTCTGGTTGCTGATGCTCATACTCTCGTTGTCGCCGCCGTCATCCAGAGAGATGCGGCAGTAGAGAGCGGTGATTTTCTTATAGACTTGTTTTTTCCTGCTCATAGCGTTCTCCTTCTATGAACAGGGACACGATACCATTATAGTACCATGTCCCTGCCCCTGAATCAACCGTTTTTACGCAGCGTTTTCGGCCATTTCCCGCTGCTGACGCCATTCCTCGAAGTGTTCGCAGGTCTGACGCTCAATCAGCTGCTCAAAGGCTTCCCGCATGGACTTCTCCCCGGAGAACTCCCGCACCACCACAAAACGGACTTTATTTTTCTGCTGTTTGCTTTTTTCCATAGGCTACCTCCATAGAGTAGCAGGCCAGACGGCAGCACTGGCAACGAAGTCCGGCAACGAACCTCTGAAAACCTGTAAACTACCGTCTGACCTGCAAATCTTACTTTATCAATTTTCTTGAAAAATCTCGTTGTTTTCGTTGCCGGAGATAGAGATAGATATTAGAAAATACCTTATTTACAGGCTTTTTCCGTATCCAGACCGGAGAATCCCCGGCAACAAACCCGGCAACCAAGTGGCAACCATCCCGGCAACAGACCGCTAATTTTATGCGATCCACTCCTTCGGCAGTTCCAGCTGGCAGCATTCTTCCTCGGTCAGCTCCACAAATCCATCTTCGTTGCCGGGCAGTTCGTTGCCGGAAACGTCCCGTTCCCAGCCCCTCTGCCTGCCATATCCGGTGAACATCCGGGGATTGGAGAATGGTTTCCAGCCCGTCACCACCGTGTTCATGATCTCGTTGATATTGTGCAGCTGCCACCGCTTCGGCTCATCGTAGGTGTGGCCCAGCGCCTCCTTGAACAGCTGTTTGGAGCAGACCATGCTGCCGGTGTAGTGTTCCAGAAAGCCCTGTATCTGTCCGGCCTCGGTGTCCTCCGGCATGAAATCCTTCTGCACCTCCACCAGCTGGCGCTGGATGGACTTGCTGAACTTCATAGAGTAGTGGCCGCTGCGGTAAATCGTCATGGCCTCCGCCCAGACCTGTAAAAGATAGGCTCTGGAGGCGTCCTCGTCCTCCAAAATGTGAACCTCTGCATTCTCCGGGTAAATCATGATCGGCAAAAAGCGCCGATTTCCGGCCCGGTCAAGGGGCAGGAAGTCCAGTGTGTTGGACGAACCGCCGAACACACACTGCCGCAGCCGGTCTTTGGGCTGGGCCTCGTAGGGCGTCCGGTAGGTTTCCTTCTGGCGGCTGATAAAGGAGCGGATTTCTTCAATGCTTTTGGCGCTGCTGGTAGCCAGCATCTCCGACATTTCGATAATCCAGTGTCCTTGCAGCTTCAGATACACCCTGTCATCGTCCAGTTTTTTCAGGTCGTCACTGAACCACTCGTCCCGGATCGCCAGCAAGCGGAAGAAGCTGGACTTGCCAGCCCCCTGACCGCCCACCAGACAGAGCATTTCCTCATATTTGGAGCCGGGGCGGAATACCCGCCGGATAGCCCCCAGCAAAAAGTGTTTCAGCATTTCCTCCACATAGTCGCTCTCGTCCGCACCTAAGAAATGATGGAGACAGGAGCGGATGCGGGGCGTCCCGTCCCAGACAAGGCCGTTTAGCACGTCCTGTATGGGATGGTAGCAGTTCTCATTCGCCACGATGGAGAGCGCCGCCGTCATCTTTTTCTCACTGGTCAGGCCATAGGTCTGCTCAAAATAGAGAAGCAGATATTTCACGTCCGTATCCGTCAGGGCACTGGTATTCCTGCGCCAGCCTAAATCCTGTACAATGTCCACCCGGTCAGTCAAAAGGTTCAGGCGGATCGCCCCACGCAGGAGAGGGTCATGGCAGAACACCGTCCGGCAGTTGCCGATGGTGTTGGCGGGCTGGCCCTTCTCGGTGACGGACAGGCTTTCCCGCACCTCATCAACGCTCCGCTCCGGCGCTAAGGCTTCGGCTGCGCTCATGGCGGCCTGCCGGGTGGCTAGCGGTAAACTCTGATATTCGCTGCTCAATCTTCCTCACCTCTTTTCCATACTCAGCGACCACGGAAGCACGTTCCTCCATGCTGCCGGACAAGAGAATATCCAGCAGATATTCCGTGTACGGTTTCTTTTGCAGGGCCTCCACGAACAGCGGATTCCACGCTTCATCCGGCGTCTGCGGGGCGTATTCCTTCTCCCAGCGTTCCAGCAGATGCAGGTAATTGCACAGCACCCGGAAACATTTCTGCTCCGCCTGCCGGTAACGCAGTTCCTCGCTGATTTTTCGCTTGACCGGCCTCCTGCGGGGCGGGTCATGGCCTTTGGCGTCATAGTGGACAGAGAAATCCTCCGCCAGCTTCAGCGCCGCCTCCTTACTGCTCAGACTAAACAGACGGGCGGTAAAATCAATCACATCCCCATCTGCCTGACAGCCAAAGCAGTGGAACCGATGGTCAATCTTCATACTGGGATGTTTGTCATCATGGAAGGGACAGCAGGCCATGCCATTCCTGCCAACCTGCACCCCGTAATATTCCGCAGCCTGCCTTGTGGTGACAGACTCCTTCACCGCTTCAAATATATTCGATTTTCTCACCTCCAGGCAGAGAAAAAAGCACCCGTTTCCGCAGAAAATCAGGTGCCTCATAACTCCATATCGTGTTTCTTTTTCGGAGCAATCCGCCCCTCACGTTCCCAGCGTTCCCGGTTATCTCGGTCAGCGTTCAGCCTGCCTTTCGCCAGCTTCTCCCGGATGGATTCTCTGGCCTTCTCCTTAATCTGCTCCTTACCGGCCTTCTTGACCTCCGGCTGCATGAGAGTTTTCTGGATTTTTGCCAGGGCGTTCTGCATGACCCGTTTGATTTTGGTAATCACTCCATCCAGACGGGCGGCAGCGTAGTCACGCTCCTTCTTCGGGGCCTTGCGCTCCGGCGAAAGCACCCATTTTTTCGATTCTTCCACCAGACGAATATCTTCCTTGTGTGTCTCCTGCCGGACGGTATCGGTCACCACCTCCACCGCCTTGTCATAGGCCGCATCGGAAACATCATCTAACAGCGTCTCCACGTCCTCGATTTTGAGCGTCAGTTCTTCCAGCTTCTGCTCCTGCGCCGCAAGCTGCTCCTTCTGCTTCATCAGGATATAATCCTGTTTTTCCAGATAGTCCCGCCCGCCGTAGGACGGCTCCTGATCCAGATGCAGCCCATGCCGTCTGGCGATGTCAAACAGGATCGTCCGGCAGACCGCATCAAAGGTCTGCTTGCGGTTGTTGTTCCGGCCTTTGGGCTTCTCCGGGTTGGGGAGAGGGATGCCAAGTTCTTCCAGCGCCTTTTCCTGCTGGGGGCACAGTTCCCCATAGCGGTTCTCACAGTCAAAGACGTGCCGCTCATGGATGTGGGGCGTCCCCTCGTCCAGATGGAGCGCCCAGTCCAGGATGTGGATATGGGAACCGAAGCGGCGCTCAAATTCCTGATAAAACTCATTGACGATGGAAAAGAGCGTATCCGGCGAGACGGATTCTCCCATCGTGCCGATCTGGTAGATACTTTCCTCCGGGCAGGTCTTGTTGTTTTTCAGCAAGTCCTCCACAGTGCGGTTGCGCTCGGTGTGCCGGGTTTTCTCATTCCGGGCGTTCTGAGCTTCCACATAGCCGCCGTAATGCTCGTAGTAATACATCCGCTCGATTTCCTCAAAGCTGAAATCCGGCTGCTCCGGGTTCTCCCGGAACTCATGGGTGGTAAAGCCCCGGTAGCAGTCCCAGTAGACATTTTGCCTTGCCCGTTCTGCGTCAATGTGTTCGCTGTTCTCCACATCGAACCGGCGGTCATTGTGGCGGGGATTATAGGTGCCATGCTTGCCGGAGCGTCCATTGTGTCGTGTCAGTTTCAAACAGATTTCCTCCTTCCTGCGAAGATGTTCTGGGGCCGGGGAAGGGGCGGCGAAGCCGCAAATCCTGCGAATTTTGCGTCAGGTAATACCCAATACAAGTTGACGCAGGCATCAACTTTCCCTGGGCAAGGCGTTTCACCCTTGACCCGATGGGGCGGCTGCCCTCAACCTGCCAAGGCACTTCGTCCTTGACCCGATAATGGCTGCCGCCCTTAACCTGCCAATGGGCGTTGCCCCTTGACCCCAGCAGTGCGCTGCCGCCCCTGCACCCCGCCACAAAGGGCTGGCCGCCCTCTGTACTTCCGCACCGGCGAAGCTGGCTTCCACCGCAGGAACGGTGTTTGCCAGTTTCACCGGCTCCGTATCCACACATTTGCGCCCATAGGCGGGGAGTGGATACGGAATACGCCTGCGGGGATTGCCGGTCAAAACATCGGGTGCAGACCCGTCATTTTTCCCGTAAACACCCCGATTTTAGGCGATTTTTTCTTCCGTTACCACCACCTGAAAGCCATGCTCCTTTGCGTACTCCCTTGCGGCGGCTTTCCGTTCTTCGCTGTACGGAGGCACCAGCCGGATCGACAGCCGGGACTTGTCCAGCACATAGGTCACGCTGCCCTCCGGCGTGCTGCGCTCCAACCGGCACAACAGTGGGTACTTCCGGCTGAAATCAGCCAGCCTGCGCTTCAAGCTGGCGTTGAAGGTGTAGACGCTGGCAAGGTTCTCCGCCTCGTTCCAGTTGATGATGGTTTCTTTCTCATACTTAGACAGCTTCTTCATACAGATCCTCCTCATAATCGGTGTAAGATTTCAGCACACGCAGGTTGCGCTTGAGACGGCGGTACTCGTCCATCTCCATGCGCAGATGGTGATAAAAATCCTCGTACCAGCTTTCGTTCATCTCCGTCTCCACCTTCCGGGCCAGCCCCAGCATCCGGCGTTTGGCCTCCGGGTCAACCGTCAGAGCCGTCAGCCATTTCAGCCGTGTCACCGTATTGTGGTGGCTGAGACAGCCGTAAGCGTAGAGAATCTTCTTTTCTTTCATACTCAGTGTCATAATGATTTCCTCCATTTCTTTGCTGCGGAGCCATGCGCCCCGCATGATAAACTTGTTTCCTGTCCGCCGGTCTGCCTGCAAGCCGCTCCTGCCCGGAATTTCTCCCGGCGTATCGGCCTCTTTGGTGTGCTCGATTTCTGTCCTGGCGTCACTTCCCCGGAGGCCATACCCCTTGCAGCCGGTCATTCGATTTTCAAGGTTCTGTGCCTGTCTGCAAGAACCAGTTTACCGAAAAAAGAGGCCCTTTCCCGTATATCCAAAACGTCGGAAAAACGCTCGAAATCCGCATATTTCCACGCTTATGGAATCGTGCTATAATGGGTGTAATCACTGAAAAAGATAACGAGAGAGGGGGCTTTGGATGTACGCAAAGCTGACAATCCCGGAGCGGCTCAAAGACCTGCGGGTGGTGGACAAGCACCTGACGCTGGAACAACTGGCGGAGCAGACCGGCCTGTCTAAATCCGCGCTGGGAAAATACGAAACCGATGACTACAAGGACATCAGCCCGTTTGCGATTGCAACGCTGGCGGACTTTTACGGCGTGTCCACCGACTATCTGATGGGGCTGACGGAAAATAAAAATCACCCAAACACAGAACTTCAATCTCTGCATCTGAGTGATGATATGGTGGAACTTTTGAGCAGCGGCAAAATCAACAACCGGCTTCTCTGCGAACTGGCTGCCCACCCGAATTTCCGGCGGCTGATGATAGATATGGAAATCTGCATCGACCAGATCGCCAATATGCGGGTGGAGCAGATGAATCTGGTGTTGGAGGCCACCCGGCAGACCGTCATGAGCAAGTATGCGCCCGGAGAAGATGACCTCTATATGCGGACGCTGGAACTGGGGCAGGTGCAGGAAAGCGATTTTTACAGCCATGTCATGCACGATGATCTGGACAGCATCGTCCGGGACATCCGGGAAGCACACCGCAAGGACAAGACCACCGCCGACCCGCAGCCCACGCTGGATGACGTCAAGGAAAAGTTTGAACAGGCGCTCGAACAGGGCAGCCAAGAGGAAGTGGTAATCCACGAATTTTGCGACAGAATGCAGATACCCTTCGAGAAGATTTCCTCAGAGGACTTCTCTGCATTTTTGCGGATACTGAGCCTGTCCAAAATGCTCAAAAATCCCAACAACATGAGAGGAAAGGCCAAGCCGCAGCCGTACTATGCGCCCAAGCGGAAGAAACGCAGATAACAGGAAAGCCGCCCAATCTGTACCGTTGGACGGCTTTCGACCCGTTTGTGGGCGGAATAAAATATGTGGTTATACATCCGTTAGCTGACCGTTTTCATCAGCTTTTTCATAAACTTCCAGAGACGGATGCCATCTTTGAGGCCCAGCCGGTAAAAGAAGCACTCGCTTTCTGCACCAGAATCGAAAATAGAATCACAGTAGTGTCTTACAGCGTCCTTCTGTTCCTCAGACAATGCGCTGATTGCTTTTTCATACTCGTTTTCCAAGCGAAGGCAGTCCTCTTTTTTCTCCGTGCCGGTTTCTGCCTCCCGCCACTTAGCAAACTGGCTCTGCATCCGCTCCTGAATCATCAAATCAACCAATTTTTCTATATCTGTACCCATAAGCGCCCCTCCTTATGCTGGGCGGATATAATTCCGGTATGTTTCCAGGACGGAATCTGACACACCGCTTTTATATACTTTGCGGATGTCGGAGATTTCCTCTTGCTTCAGCAGTTTCAGCCATTTCAGCAGCTCAGCCCTGCCGTTGGCAAAGTTACAATAACGCCCATCGGCGTATTCGATACGGTATCTCATAGACAGGCACCTCCTTAAACAAAAATCATCTCAGAGAGGATGATTTCCTCTGCTCGGCTGCGAATGCTGTTCATGCCCCCGACCCACGCAAGCTGGTCACGGGCTTTCAGTTCCTCGGTGACACCCTCCGCCTCCTGCATCTGCGAGACGATACACGCCAGCCGGTCAGCGGCCTGTTCGTTCAGGTCAGCAAGATATGTCCAGAGTTTTCCCGACAGAAGCAGGGCATTGTACTGGCCGGGCCGGTGTTCTTGCAGAAACGCTTTGTGCATCCGGCCCCACCGCCCAATGGGGCGGCTTTCCTCCGGTAGCTCCAGATCGGGGATGTAGTAGTCTCCCACCAGCGTGTAGCTGATTCCGTTTTGATGGATTTTCTTTGGTAAATGCTCCATGTTCGACCTCCTGTATTCAGTTATTTCAGAATCCAGTTGATCGTGTCCCTGTTCATGATAAATTCAAGGCAACTGAACTCTTCACGAACAAGTATGGCATATCTTTCCCCAACTTTTGATAGTTGAGAGAGTGGGAGGTTTCCCGGCCACGGCTCTCGCCGGTGTTGTAGGTGTCGATGGTTTCCTTGCCCAGCACGGCAGCCAGCTCCTTGAGGGTGGTTGGCTCCTTACCGCCCAGGAAGATGGAAGTATCCATGTTGCCGATGATGGTATCCGCATTATCCTTATAGATCGCCTTGAGCTGACTCTGCGCCTGCAACACCAGACAGGCGGAGATCTCACGGCTTCGGATGGTGGCCACCAGCTTTTCCAGACGAGGAATCTGCCCGATATTGGCGCACTCATCAATGAGACAGCGTACATGAACTGGGAGCCTGCCGCCATACACATCGTCAGCTTTTTCGCAAAGCAGGTTGAAAAGCTGGGTATAACACATGGAGATCAGGAAGTTAAAGCTGTCATCTGTATCACTCATAATGAGGAACAGAGCAGTTTTCCGATCCCCCAGAGTATCCAGCTCCAGCTCGTCATAAGCTGTGACCTCACGCAGCTCTGCAATGTCGAATACGGCAAGGCGCGCACCACAAGAAATAAGAATCGACTTGGCTGTTTTTCCGGCAGCCAGCTTATATTTCTTATACTGGCGCACCGCAAAGTGGTTTGGCTTCTCGGCTTCCAGTGCATCAAACATCAGATCCACGGGGTTTTTGAACTCCTCGTCATCCTCACGGACTTCCATGGCGTTGATGAACTCAATGAGGGTGGAGAAGTTCTGCTCCTCCACCGGAGCCTCATAGTGGATATAGCCAATGAGCGCGCAGTACAACAGCGTCTCCGCTTTTACCCAGAAATCGTCCCCGGCCTTGCCTTCGCCTTTGGTATTGGCGATCAGCGTTGTGACCAGCTTCAAGATGTCCTTTTCGCTATGGATATAGGCGAAAGGGTTATAGTGCATTGATTTTCGGAAGTTGATGGTATTGAGGACCTTGATGCGGTACGGCTCATAAATGACCTTGCCGTGCTTATCCTTCATAGGCTTTCCGTCCTTTCCCAGTTTGGGTGCGCCCTTTTGGAGCATTTTCCCGCACTCCACCAAAATGGTTCCCTTCGGGTCTGTGACCACATAAGAACTGTGCATCTGCATCAGATTTGGTTTGAGCCAGAAACGGGTCTTACCGGAACCGGAGCCGCCGATCACCAGCACATTTTTGTTTCTGGCGGTCTTTGGGTCCTTGGGGCGGCTGTTCATGGTCAGGCTTTCGGTTTTTGTGAGAATGACATTGTTCTGGAACACCGGGTCGATGTAGGGAGCAATATCCTCACGGGTTCCCCAACGGGCAGAGCCATACTCCATGCCGTGACGGTACTTCTTGGCGTTTTTACTTTTGAGATACACCGCCAGACGCAGGCCAGCACCGCAGCACAGCCCCACCAGCAGATCCAACGGATGCAGGCTGGGCCAGAAACTTTGCAACGCCCCAGGCAGGACAGCAAACAGGGAAAGGAATTTCTCCGAAGCATTTGCCCCCCGAGCCAGCCGCCATGCCTCCCCGAAGTTAGTAGCAAACAGCCCCATCAGGAGATAGGGCAGGTTCAGCAAAACGAGCTTTTTGATGTCAAACTGCTTTTTCATCGTTCCAGCTCCTTTCGCTTGGTGCGGTCCACCACAGCATTTTTGACCATCTCTTTGAACTGACTGAGTTTTGCCAGCACAGACGGGCGTTCCGTTTTCTCGGCCTTCTTGACCTTTTTGCTGGTGTACTCGGTAAATGCAGCGGTCAGCGCATCGGCGTCACGGCCTTTGAAAAAGATCAGGTACTTGGGCGGGGAGCTGCTGCGGTCTTTCTTCACCGCATAATCCACACCATATTTCCGGGTGATCTTCTCAAATTCCTTGATGGAAGGGTCTGTGATCTCGATATTGGAGATCCCCTGATTTTGACCAATGAGCTGCTTGACGGTCTGTTTGCCGTGGGGTGTCACAGGAGCGTCACGGCTTCTCTGCTTTTGCAGCTTCTTTTCCTTGCAGTGGGCCATGTACTTGCTGATGGCGGCTTTGAGCAGCCTGCCGGTGAACTTTGTTCCACTGACAACCAGCGTTAAAGTCCTGTTTTCCACTTCTTCCTGCATTTTCATCGCCTCCTATTCCATAAAATGTGCAGGGGTGGTGCATTTCTTTCTAAGGCGGGACCACCAGCCGCCGGAGAAAATAGTGATTTATCATATCACCATCAGGATACTGTCTCGCAGTTCAGCAAAATACAGCTTGCCTTGCGGTGTTATCAGCGTATAAGAACCGGTATGTCCGTGATTGCAGTAGTCCTTTACACAAAACAGCCCTTCATTGGCTGGCTTTGCATAGGGCAGTACATTGCCGGACGCAGTGCGGTACACAAAACGCTTTTCCAGAAGAAATCGGACAAAGCGGCGTTCCGGTACATCAAGCTCTTTGGCAGTAGTTCTGAGATTGGTGCTATGCTCCAAATCAATGAACAGATCATAGAAAGCGGCTTTACCCTCCAGCTGTGCGTTTGCTATGCGCAGAGATACATTCTCCTCTCGCTCAGCCAGAAGATCCGAGCAGAGCTTGAGCAGCGCCTCCGGTGAAGTAGCTACTTCCCATAGCTTTTCTTTTGTGAGATAGGCCCCATGCTTGCGAATGGTAGGAAGAACCTCGTCAAAGACCCATTGCTCAAATCGTTCAGCTGATGGCAATTTACTGTGGACAATCAAACGATACAGATTTCCTTCACTGATGAATTTAGCTTTCTGTTCACGCCCCAAATTATCGGTGAGGTGGTAAAACGCCACCCCATCTTCTCTGCAATGTGTCTTTAGGGCGTTTACTGTATCTTTGTATCCCAGCGATTTTGCAACATCAGCGCCGCAGAACAGGTATTTCCCATTTTCCTCGACTATTCGAATGCTTCCAAACTCTGGACTATTGAAAATTTCAATCTGATTCATGCTGTGCCTCCTTTGGTGTAATACAAAAGCGGCTGATTACCAGCCGCCTGCGTGCATATCGTGATTTACCAGTGAAGTGTAGTGGTTATTCATGGTGGTAGGAGCGTTGAACAGCACTGCAAGCAGGTACTGCTTGATGTTGCGTACCTGGGTGGTGTTCTTTTGCAGACAGTCCATGACAAACTCGATATGAGAGCTGTCCAGCTTCAAAAAGCGGGAGCGTACAATCTCGTGAGGAAAGTCCGCACCAGAGATCCGGGTGGTCTTTCGTTTGGCACAGACCGTTTCTACCAACAGCTCTACAATCTCATTCAGGTCATCCAGGTAGAGAGGATAACGCTGCTTCAGACAGTCATACTCGATATTCTCTAAAATCAATTCCCAATAATTTTCTATCTCTGTGACAGACATCGCATCCCTTCCTTTCCGTTCCGGCGGTATTGCCGCCGCTGTTTCCCGGAAGGGAATGGAATCGGTATTTGATCCATGAGTATTTTGTTTTTGGGTATTTGATTTCTTAGTATTTAATTGTGTTGGATTTTCCGGTAACGGATTTACCGCTGACGGGTTTACCGTTATCGGGTTTTCCGACGACGGCTTATCCAACATCGGTTCTCCCTCGATGGGACGCTCAAAAATGGTATACTCATTGGCTGCGAATTTACCAGAAGCATCAGTTGTCTGTCTGCGCCGAATGTATCCGGCTGTTTCAAGCTCATTGACAGCAGAGCGGATTGCATCTTTGCTTTCTCGATTGATATAGCTGAGTCCTGACAGCGTATAATCCCAGTCATCAGGCAGAGATAACATCTGTGACAAGAGCCCCTTTGCCTTCAAAGAAAGCCGTTTATCCTTTAGATGGAAATTGCTGATAACCGTGTAATCGCCAGTGCGTTCTACACGAAAAACAGCCATTTACTTCACTCCTTTCATTTCTCAGGTATGAAAAAAGCCGCAATTCATAAGAGAATTGTGGCAGCGGTTAGGGTCTGTCTGTATCTTTTTTCTTGCGTCGGTAGGGGCGTTTTGGCATTGGTGGTTTATCAAACAGATCCCTTTCCTGAGAAAATGGTAAGGTTTGAAAAACACAGTCAATCTCGGTGGATTCCATATCACGCTGTGAGCGGCAATCTTCTTGAATAGCTTCTCGGATTTCTCTTACAGTACACATATTCATTCCTTTCCTTTCGTTGTATCGGTTATGAACGACGGTGTTTTTTAGGCTTGAAGTCGAGAATATGCCCCTCAATAACATGAGCATATCTCTTAATTTTGATTTCTCGCCGCTGCTGGCTTTGCAGAGCTGACTGATACCTGTCCTCTGTGAGAAAAAGCCTCATTTCGTCACCGGGTTCTCCATAAGCAGTAGGGCGCAAGACAGTAAACTCAATCATCCAGCAAGTGCTGTCCCAAAATCGCTCCACTGCAAGAATGTTGTGGCCTTTCAGCTCCCTTGCTGCAATATCTTTCATAGGCTCTCCCTTCATCGTTCCTGATCTCGTTGGCGTTTTTTCTGCCATTGTTCCAACAGTTTAATAATGGTTTCCTGCATTTTGGCCGGTGTATAGCTTTTGGGGAAATACTTTCGCAAGGTATCACTGCTCAAGGTCACTTTATCCAGATCACCCTTTTTTTCCTCTGACATGATGGCAAGCATCACATCTTCTGACAATTTCCCGTCCTGGCTGAACTTTTTCATTCGCTGAGCCTGAGAAAGAGAAGGGGTGGCCTGCTCATAGTCCATTGTTTCCACCAGCATTTGCTGTTCGTCCGGTTTCAAAAAAGAGAGTTCATAGGCTGGATTAAATGCGATTTTCTTTTCATCCACCATATCCAAAAGCTCTGGAATCAGCTCAGTCAAACGAACATATCGCATTACCTGAATACCGCTTCGTTCACCGGCTTCTTTTGCCACCTGGTCTCTGGCGCTCAACTTCTGTTCAACTTGAACAGAAGTCAGGTCTGTTCTTGCTCCTTGATGTTTAATGGCTTCCAGCTTCATTTTGTAGGCAAAAGCCCTTTCACTGGGGAGCAGATTTTCTCGCTGCAAATTGCTGTCAACCATAATAATTGTGGCAGCATCGTCATCCAAGTCGCGCACAATGACAGGCATGGTTTCTTTTCCGGCCAATTCGCTGGCTCTGCGGCGTCTGTGACCGGCTACCAGCTCATAACCGCCATCAGGCAGTGGTCTGGCAATCGCAGGAACCAACACTCCATACTTTTTGATGCTGTCTGCGGTTTCTATCATTGCATCATCATCCTTGACCTTGAAGGGGTGATCCTTGAACGGATGCAGTTCAGATAGGGGAATTTCCTGAATTTTTTCCAGTTGCTCGTCTTGCCGACTTTCTTCAGTAGTAAACAGATCATCTACCGAGGCCAGCTCTACTTTTTTCGCGCTGCTTTTCAAGTTTTATCACCTCCTGGGTCAGATTTTTGTATCCATCAGCCACCTTGCCATTGGGGTCATGGGCAAAAATGCTTTTGCCTTCGGCGCTGATTTCTTTTGCCCTGACAGAATGAGGAATCTCGGTGCCGAACACCTTGATTTTGCTGCCATAGGTTTCGCGCAGGAGAGCGGAGATTTCTTTGGCAAAATTGGTTCGGCTGTCTACCATCGTCAGCAGAATCCCATCAATTTGCAGCTTGGGATTGATTTGTCTTCGAACCTTATTGATAGTTTGCAAAAGCTGCTCCAAACCTTTAGCGGGAAGATACTCTGCCTGGACGGGGATTATAACCCTATTGGCGGCAGCCAGTGCATTGACCGTAAGCATACCCAGGGAGGGCTGGCAATCAATAAGGATATGGGAATATTGCCCCTTCAGCGTGTCCAGATATTGTCGCAGAATGGTTTCTCGGCTCATAGCGTTTACCAGAGATACCTCCATACCAGATAGCTGGATGTCCGCAGGCATCAGGTCTACGCCCTCAGGGTGGTGCAGGATACCCTCGCCGGGACGAATTGGTTCATCCATCAAAATACGGCCCATAGCGTCTGACAGTGTAAAGGGCAGCTTGTCAGGTTGGGGATTGCCCAAGCTGATGGTCAGGCTTCCCTGTGGGTCTCCGTCAATCAGAAGGACTTTCTTCCCAGACTGAGCCAGACCAATTCCAAGATTGGCACAAGTGGTTGTTTTGCCGACACCACCTTTTTGGTTGGCTATGGCAATAATCTGTGTATTCATAATTTCACCTCATTTCTTTCTAAGTTTAGATATGAAAAAAAGTGCCTGCTCTACCTTTCCTGAGAAAGATAAAACAGGCACTTTTACTGGCTCAATACCTCTTGTAATGAGCCTCTATGTATGGTAGACTATGTCCACGAGACCATAAATATAATTAAGTCCCGACGGGAATTGAACTTTTGGCTAACGCTAAAATTCGCGCCTTTGCAAACAGAGTGCAAACAATAGGGGGCTAAAATCCTTTGTTTTTGCTTGATTTTGCTTGTACGAGGTTTACAGTGAATGTGGAGAAATGCCTTGATATAACTGCATTTTCTTTATCTCCGTTGATAGGGAATATATGCACTGGGTCCATCTCCTAAGCGTGGGGTCGGAGGTTCAAATCCTCTTATGGACGCCAGCTAACAACGCCGAAAGCCTCTGTTTTCAAGGGGTTTCGGCTTTTCTTATATAAAAAGCTGCGAAAAAGCTCGTTCACTGTATGAGATAAAATTCTACTCCAAAATTTGATTTTTGACAAGCACTCCAGAATCGAACGGTTGTTATAAGACAAAATCGCCAGCTAATTTTTAGCAGAAAACGGGCTGTTCTTGCTAATGAAAATGCCCTTCCTGCTAATCAGCCCCAAAATCGTGCCAAAAATCCAGCTAATCAAAAAAGGCGGATGTTTTGAGTACCATGCTGTTATAGCAGATGAAATTGAATATCGTTATATACATAGAGCGTCTATTTGCCCCGTATTGGGGATGGATGATCTCTACATCAGAATTATCTCAGGAACTAAGTGTTCCATCCAGTTATATTCCAAAAATAACAAAAAAATTAAAACAAGCAGGAATCATAAAAGCCTGTGAAGGGATAAAGGGTGGATATCAGATTGCAAAACAGCCAGAGAATATATCTTTAAGGGATGTGATATCGTGTACAGAATCCACCATGGCAATTAGCAGGTGCCTGGAAAAAGAGGGAGGTTGCTCCAAAAATTATATAGCCTGGGAAACCCGGAGATGGCGGCGTTGCTGACGAGTCTGGCGAAGAGCTTGAAAGCTGAATAAAAATATAATAATGGAAATAGAACAGAGTCTACTGGCATTAGGAGAAATCCAGATGTGGGTGGACTTTTTGGCTGACTTGAAAAAGTAAATTCCAGTGAAAAAGTAAATTCCACCGCTCTTTTAAAAGTTGCTTATAATCTAGTGATTT
>NZ_WQPQ01000122.1:0-230 GCF_018785365.1 Clostridium sp. MCC344
AGAAGGTCGTCTGTGGTAACGGTATTGAGGAAATAGACGTTCTCGCTGGTTTTCTGTTTGTCGATCACCAGATAAAACACGCTCTCGTCTGCTGTGGTAATGGTGTAAAACTCTTTACCGTCCTCGTCGGTGGCGTTGTCCACCACGGTTCCCGTCCCGTCCGGGGTAAAGGGGTTCTGTGTTTCCGGCTCCGCTTCGGTTTCCGCCGGGGCGGGAGCTGTCTCCGGCTG
>NZ_WQPQ01000123.1:0-215 GCF_018785365.1 Clostridium sp. MCC344
GATATCGTATGTATCGAAGATCTGGATCTGAAGACGATGAGCGGGGAACATCATTTTGGAAAAAGTGTCCATGATAACGGCTGGAGAATGTTCACAGATTTTTTGCAGTATAAACTGGAACGGGAAGGGAAGAAACTTGTCCGCATCGACCGCTGGTATCCCAGTTCCAGAACATGCAGCTGTTGTGGAAAAATAAAACATGATCTGAAACTGGA
>NZ_WQPQ01000124.1:0-416 GCF_018785365.1 Clostridium sp. MCC344
ATCGTGGAGCCCCGCCCTTCGGGCCATCGTGGCCCGAAGTCTTAAATGGACGCCCGGGAGCTGACCCGTGACGAGAAGAAGAAAATCCGTTCTCTTGTCATGGGGATGTGCGCCAACTATGACCGGGAAAGCGGCCTGTGCCTTCCTCTTGACTGTGCCTGCTATATGCTGCACAAGTGCTGGACAGGGGCGTACTGCCGTTATTTCCGTGAGGCTGTCCTACCTCTTAACCCGGAGCTTCAAGCGTCGCTGACAACGGAAGGCATCTCCCCGGAGCTGCGGGCCTGTGCGGTCTGCGGAAAGGCATTTTTGCCCGAGGGGCGTCAAGCCTACTGCTCCGACGCCTGCAAGGCCGAAGGGAACCGCCGGAAAAGCCGGGAACGCATGAGGAAAATGCGGGAGAAAAGGCCGGGCGG
>NZ_WQPQ01000124.1:581-1626 GCF_018785365.1 Clostridium sp. MCC344
TCTCCCCGGTCTGCCCTCTTATTTCGTAACATCCAGCACTTCGGGTCATGTTGACCCGAGGCACAGAAAGGAGGGATCTCTTGGAGACAGTACAAGGATATGTGATTTTGAAAGCTGCCACCTTTGAAACCGGACACGGCTTTGCGCTGGGGCATAATCCGGGAGCGCCGAGCCCCTTTGTGACCTGGCAGTTTACCGAGGGGGAAAACGGCCATCGGGATTACTACTGGGGCCGCTATGGAACCAGTCAGGCGTGGGCGCAGAGGGACTTTGACCGCCGGGTGGACGACTATCAGCAGTTTTACCATGCGGCGGTCAAGCATACCGAGCTGGGACCGGAGGGCGTTTACCGCTATTATTCCACCCAGCGGCCCGTGGACATAGGAACTTACCCGAAGCCGCCGGATAACCAGCCTCTTTCCATCGTCAACTACGATGATGACAGGCGGCGTCCTGTGGCAGACGGCAGGCTGATGGCATGGGGCGAACTGACCTACGCAAAGCCGCTGACCGAAAAGCAGATGGAGGATTATGAGCTGAAACCAGCACCGGGCAATCCTGACCGGGTGCGCCCATCCATTACCGCCCGGCTCAAAGATGAAACCAGAGGGCAGGAACCCCCGAAGGAACCCGGCCAGAAGCGAAACCATAAAAACCATGAGGAACGATAAAGGAGGATCGCCATGCACGAAAAAGACAACTATCTGAAAACCGCCGAGCTCTCCACAGAGCAGAACTGCAACATGATCGACGGCGTACCCAACAACACGCCCATCCCGCCCACGCCCCCGGAGTTGGACGCAAAACCGCTGGATAAGGTAAAGGAGCCCAAAGAACGCCGGAAAGGCCGGGAGCTGGAACGCTGATGGAGAACCGCAAGCGGAATGTCCATCTGCACGTCATGGTAACACCGGACGAGCTGGCGGCCATCCATGAGCGGATGGCCGAGGCGGGCATTTCCAACACCGGGGCTTATGTACGGAAAATGGCTCTGAACGGGTATATCCTGCACATCGACCTTACGCCCGTAAAAGAGCTGATCTCT
>NZ_WQPQ01000019.1:0-33687 GCF_018785365.1 Clostridium sp. MCC344
GTGGAAGTGCAGTAATGCATGGAGCTGACTGTTACTAATCGGTCGAGGGCTTATCCAGGAAGGTCAAGTGAAGATTCGAAGGTTGATGGAGTTCAGTATGTGATTTTGAAGGTATGTTAAATACCTTGTATGGCCCGGTGGCTCAGCTGGTTAGAGCGCCGCCCTGTCACGGCGGAGGTCGTGGGTTCGAATCCCATCCGGGTCGCGCATACATGGTTTTGTATGTATTTATTTTTAAATATGGGATCTTAGCTCAGCTGGGAGAGCATCTGCCTTACAAGCAGAGGGTCATAGGTTCGAGCCCTATAGGTCCCACTTTTAAAGATATGCCGATGTGGCTCAATTGGCAGAGCAGCTGATTTGTAATCAGCAGGTTATCGGTTCGAGTCCGATCATCGGCTTTTAGTTTCAAAAACTAAATAATTCTTATGGGCGGATTCCCGAGTGGCCAAAGGGGACAGACTGTAAATCTGCTGCAACTTGCTTCGGTGGTTCGAATCCACCTCCGCCCATTAAAATAGGTATTGATTTTTCGATATTTATTGTGTATAATAATAAGGTATCGCGGGGTGGAGCAGTCTGGAAGCTCGTCGGGCTCATAACCCGAAGGTCGTAGGTTCAAATCCTGCCCCCGCAATTTTGCCCAGATAGCTCAGTTGGTAGAGCAGAGGACTGAAAATCCTCGTGTCGCTGGTTCGATTCCAGCTTTGGGCACTACAACTTCATAGTTGTATGGGATATTAGCTCAGTCGGTAGAGCACTTGACTTTTAATCAAGTTGTCCGGGGTTCGAATCCCCGATGTCTCATTAAGTTGCGGAAGCCGAGAGGTTTCCGTTTTTTCGTATTCTAAAGTTTGCTAAAAAAGAGGTTGCTGCACATTCACACAGCAACCTCTTTTTTAGGTTAAAGTATATGTTGTTGAAAGTCGAAGATCAGTTTGATTTTGTCGGAATGAACTGTGCAATGCGTCCGGCGAAATCAGCGATATTCTGAGTCTGAAGGATCACACGGCCAGGACCGGTAAGCTTTGTGAGGAAGAGACCTTCGCCGCCGAAGAAGATGTTTCCAAGGCCTTTGATCGTCTCAACTTCATATTTTAAGGTTTTCTCGAACGCAACGATATTTCCTGTATCAACTTTGATCACTTCGCCCGGTGCGAGCTGTTTCTCGACAACATCGCCGTCGATTTCGAGAAAGGCCATTCCGGAACCGGAGATGGATTCAAGGATGAAGCCTTCGCCGCCAAACAGTCCGGAAGTAAATTTCTTTGTGAAGGTGACATCAAGATTTACAGAATCCTGTGCGCAGAGGAATGCACCTTTCTGGCAGATCATGCCGCCGTTTTCTGCCGCGTCGATCGGAAGAACCTGACCAGGTACAGTTGACGCAAATGCGATCGTGGCACCCGGAGCATCCGCACGGTAGGTAGCCATAAACATGGATTCACCGGCAAACATGCGGCCAAGACCTTTCATAAATCCGCCGCGTGTGTTTGTGGACATGGAAATCCCTTCAGACATCCAGGACATTCCGCCGGACTGTGTGTACATAGTTTCGCCTGGAGCATCAAATTTGATCTCAACTGCAGGGATAGTTGTGCCAATAATTCTGTATTTCATAGGATCCTCTCTTTCTGGCGTATTGAACGATGAAAATACGCTTGTATTGCTGTATCCAAAAGATACACAAGGGTGAACAAATATATTATATCATACTTTGCCGATAGTTACAGAAGAGATACTGGAATGAAATTTACGATGAAAAATCCTGTTTATGAAAATAACAAAATGATAACATGTTTACAGTTTCCTTAAATATGGGGGTGCTCGCTTGTGTGAAAAAATTATGGATGATAGAATATCGGTAACAAGTTCAGTGACAGGCGAGTTCAGTTTTTTGAAAAGAAGGTGGCAAGGTGAAAAAGATTTGGATGATGGCGGCAGCTTTAGGACTGGGAATCTGGCTGACAGGGTGTTCGCCGGCTTTTGTTCCGGTAGAAGATCCGAGTGAGTCACAGACAGAGGAACGAAATAGTCCTGAAACGGAAAAAGATGATCAGAGGGAAGATCTGGCCTTTCAGCCACTTTCGGAGGAAGAACGTCGGTGGATCGTAACAGAATTGGAATCCTTTGATGCAGATCATAAATTTTCGGATATGGATCCGGAAAAGGCAGCATCCTGCGGCGGAGAGATCCGGGATGCGTATGATTTTGTTGGACGGGAGACGGAAAATGGTTACGGGTATGTCCTGGGATTCCGAAAAGGCAAGGAGGATCCGCTGAAAGATCTCAGCATTTACAGCATTGATGATGTGATCGAAGCTGAAAAGTGGAACGAGGACGAAAGTATTTTTGAAAAAGTATATACTTTCGAAAATGTTTATGAAATGTATTACACGGAAGCAAAGGATGTTCTGTTTTTTGTTCCGAGCGGAATGGAAGAATCGGAAGAACTCAGAAAAGCATTTACATACAGCCTCTGTGACGGTGACGAGGGGGTCCGGTATCTGGAGACTGTAAAGGAGCGTGGTGTGCGGATGTCACCACCGGAGGATGGCGGATATCTTACCGTCCGAAGATTTGAAGCTGCGGAGGTACTGGAGGAATATATTCCTTTGACTGAGGATCAGGAGAAAGAGATCACCGGCTCGGATGAGACCGTTGATCCGGTCATGTATGGAATAGATGGGATCACATATACGGCAAGCCAGGAAATTTATGAGTCAGAAAACCCGGATCCGGATGAGATCACGGTTCCGGCATTAAGAATTGCGGAGGAAAAATGTGAATTTCAGACGGTAGGAACGGAAGACATGAAAGAAATTACGAGTGCGGAACTTGAGGTAATCCCGATTTCCAAAGAGCTGGAGAAAGAGAAAGGCTTGGAGAGCAAAGATTCTGCTGACGTGGAAGCTGACTCGGAAGTCGTGGGAATATCCGAGACGCTGCAGGATCCGGAATTGTTAAAAAGGCTGGAGGAGATCCTGTCGGGGGCATCTTTTGATGAAGCGAAAGACTGTCCGTATAACGGGATCCTGACGCTTACAAAGGCGGATGGGACACAGATAACGGTGAGACTGGCATCGGACGGATGCGATTCAATGGTTTACGGCAGCTACGGCTTTTATCAGGCAGCCGGGGATGAAGTCGCGGAAATTTGGTATATGTTTCCGGAGGTAAAAGCGGAGCTTGTAAAGTAAGCCGGCATTTGTAGCATTGACACTTCTTATGGAATACAGACAGATATTAGACTGGGTGAACAAAGAAGACTGGAGTGCATTATTGGATGTAGTACCGTTCATGTTTCTGCCGTTGGGTATATATGTGGTTGTTATGCTGTTGTCAAATGCGCTACTTGTCAGATTTATAAACAAAAAATCAGGGAACTGTTCCGGGGGGGGCTGCGTAAATAAATTTTACCAATTGATCGAATTGGAAGGAGTATCATCATGAAAGAGAACAGAAAATTATTGAAAGAAGTGCTGAAGGACATCCGGCACGATATGACGGATGAGGAAGTTTTGAACCTTTTAGCAGACAGTAAGATTTCAGTCAGTCCTGAAAAAGAGAAAGAAAAGTACACACTCGGGCAGCGGGCAGCTGACACGATCGCAAAATTTGCAGGCAGTTGGGCGTTTATATTTTCCTTTACAGGTGGGCTGATCCTGTGGATGGTCATCAACACGATTCTTGCGTCAAAAGCGTTTGACGCATATCCGTTTATCCTGCTGAACCTTGTCCTGTCCTGCGTTGCAGCCATTCAGGCACCGCTGATCATGATGAGTCAGAACCGACAGGAGGAAAAAGACCGCCGGCGTGCTGAAAACGATTATAAGGTAAACCTGAAAACCGAGATCATGATTGAAGACCTCCATGATAAGGTGAATGCGATTCTTATCAGACAGTCGCAGATCGAGAAAATTCTCTCGGAGCAAAAAGAGAAAAATACTTTATAACGAATGTGGATTCGAATTTGACGGGCAATTTCTAGTTCGTTTGCAGTCAGATGGGAAACAGGAGAATAAAAATTTTGAATTACAGAAAAGAAAAACAGCCGGGACTTTTAGAACGGCTGACAGAATATGCGGGATCGGATGCGTATCCATTTCATATGCCGGGACATAAAAGACGGGAGATTCCGGATGGGATCCCGGGGGGATTTCCGGACCCGTATGGGATCGATATCACGGAGATCGATGGGTTTGACAACCTGCATCATGCGGAAGGAATTTTGAAGGACGCCATGGATGAGGCGGCTGCGATCTACGGGGCGGACCGGTCCTGGTATCTTGTGAATGGGAGTACATGCGGGATTTTAAGTGCAGTTTTTGCGACTACGGAAAACGGCGGAAAGATCCTGACAGCGAGAAACTGTCATAAGGCGGTGTACCATGCGATCTGCCTGAACCGGCTGGAGGCTGAATATCTGTATCCGGAGGAGATCACGGAATTCGGGATCAATGGAGGAATCCGTGCGGAGGACGTGAGAAAAGCGCTTGAAAAGGATGCGATGCGCTGTGCGGGAAATTCGGGGGATGTGAGAGGAAAAATCACGAAAATCCAGGCAGTGCTCATCACATCTCCAACCTATGAAGGCGTGGTGTCGGATATCCGGGCGATCGCGGATGCGGCTCATGAATACGGGATCCCGTTGATCGTCGATGAGGCGCATGGGGCGCATCTGGAGTATGCAGATCAGTGTCACGGCTTTCCGAAATCGGCGCTGGAATACGGGGCGGATCTTGTGATCCAGAGCCTTCATAAAACGCTGCCGTCCTTTACCCAGACGGCAATCCTGCATGTGAAGGGAAAACTTGTGGATCAGGACAGAGTTTCGAGGTATTTGTCCATGTTTCAGACGTCCAGCCCGTCATACCTTTTTATGGCTGGGATGGAGCGGTGCATCTGGTATATGGACGGGGACGGAAGAAATGAGATGGTCCGGTATGAGGAAAGACTGGAGCACTTTATGGAGCGGATGGAAGGACTTCAGGTACTTGAGATCCTGGACCGGGAAATCTGTGGGAAATATCGGACGGTGGTCGGATGGGATCCGTCGAAGATCGTGGTTTCCACGATGCGCGCAGAGGAGTTTCACGGGGAAGAGCTGGCGGAGACACTGAGGAGAAAATACCATCTTGAGATGGAGATGACAGCGCTGGAGTATGTGATCGCGATGACGTCGCTGATGGACACGGAAGAAGGATTTGAGCGGCTTGGAACGGCGCTGCTGGAGATTGACGGGGCATTGAGACACTGCGTGGAGCCTGAACAGCAAAAAGAAAAAGGTGAGTCAAAGGAAAAAGAAAGATGTGAGACTCCAGAAGTCACGGAATCCAAAGTTTTGCACCCAGTCAGGAGAATGCTCATCTGCGAGGCGATGAATGCCGATACGGAGCGCACAGCGCTTCAGGATACGGTCGGAAAGGTATCTGCGGAGTTTGTGTATCTGTATCCGCCGGGAATCCCGATCATCGCGCCGGGAGAGGTCTTCACGGATGCGATCGTGGAGAAGATCGTGGCGTACAAGGCAGCAGGACTTCTTGTCCAGGGGCCGGCTGATCCGGATACGGACGTGATCTTAACATGTCAGACGCCAGGGCTTGTTCATAAAGGATGCTGAGGAAAAAGGAAAACGTTAGTAATTCAAGTGCATAAGAGGTGGCTGCATCCGAAATGAAGAGGCTTATCAGGCAAGAATATTTCCCAGGAGACAAATTTTTGTTACTTTAAAAGGATAAGAATTATCGAGCGAGGATGGAAACAACGGTTGCACGAGACCTCTGATTTTGATACAATGAAAAGATAGAACCTGAAAAATGGTTGTAAAAGTTCGATCGAAAAGTCTTATCTGACTGGGATAAAAATTATAATACAGAAGGCTGAGAGAAACAAATGGGCAGGATATATTATCTTCTTGGAAAGAGCGCGACAGGAAAAGATACACTGTATAAGGAAATCCTGAAACGGAGACCAAAGCTGCGGACGGTGACGATGTATACAACAAGACCGATCCGGGAAGGCGAGACGGACGGAGTGGAATATTTCTTTACCGACCGCGAGGAGCTGGAGCGGCAGCTGGCTTCCGGAAAGGTGATCGAGTCGAGAACTTATCAGACGATCGCCGGTCCGTGGACTTACTATACAGTGGATGACGGGCAGTTTGATGTTGCCGACGACGAGTCCTGTCTTATGATCGGGACACTGGAATCTTACGAGAAGATGTGTGCCTATTTTGAAGCGGGAAAGATGGTTCCGGTCTATATCGAGGTCCCGGATGGGATCCGGCTTCTCAGGGCCGTCAAACGCGAGGAAAACCAGAAAAAGCCGAATTATCGGGAAGTCTGCCGGAGATACCTTGCAGACGAAAAAGATTTTTCAGAGGAAAATCTGGAACGCTTGGGAATTACGAAGAGATATCAGAATACGGATATGGAAATGTGCGTGGAAGAAATCCTAAGGGATTTGGATAAATAACTTTTTATAGGCGTTATTTTGTGGTAAGATAAAATGGAAACACCGTTAGCGGGAACAGTTAAATGTTCTGTTCGAACCGGGAAGCTCCGGCGTAAAAAGCACTGCCGGAACCAACAGGATGAGGAGGGATGCGGCTATGTCAGAAGAAAAGATCATGGGATTTGAAGAGATCCTCGGGAATGAGATGGTGAAAGATCACTTTAAAAAGGCGATCCAGAACCATAAGATCTCACATGCTTATATCCTGACGGGAGAAGCCGGCATGGGAAGAAAATCGATCGCGAATGCGTTTGCGATGACTCTCCTGTGCGAGAAAGGCGGAAGTGAGCCGTGTATGATATGCCATTCCTGCAAGCAGGTGATGAGCGGAAATCATCCGGATCTCATCTATGTGACGCATGAAAAGCCGGGAAGTATCGGCGTGGATGATGTGCGGGAACAGATCAATGATACGATCATGATCCGTCCGTACAGCAGCTATTATAAGATCTATATCGTGGATGAGGCGGAAAAAATGACGGTCCAGGCGCAGAATGCCCTGTTAAAGACGATCGAGGAGCCGCCGTCCTACGCGGTCATCATTCTGATCACGACGAACCAGGAGGCGTTTCTTCCGACGATCCTCTCCAGGTGTGTGCAGATGAAATTAAAGCCGCTGAAGGATTTTACGATCAAGAGCTATCTGACGCAGAATCTCCATGTTCCGGAGAAGGACGCAGATATCTGCACCGCGTTTGCAAGGGGAAATCTCGGGAAAGCGATCCATCTGGCATCTTCTGATGAGTTTAAGGAGCTTTTCCAGAAGGTCATGGTCCTCGTAAAGAATGTCAGGACGATGGACATTTCCATGCTTTTAGATTGCATCCGCGAGATGAAAGAGCAGAACTTTGATATCGGCGAGGTGCTGGATCTGATGCAGCTCTGGTACCGGGACGTGCTCATGTTCAAGGTCACAAAGGACATGAACCTGCTGATCTTCAAAGATGAATATAAAATGATCAATGAGACGGGAGAAAAAGTCGACTATGCCGGTCTGGAAGCGATCCTTGCGGCGATCGACACAGCGAGAACACGTTTGAACGCAAACGTAAATATGGAATTGGCGATGGAATTACTCCTGCTGACCATGAAGAACCCGTCATAAGGAGCAAAGAATGACGAAAGTAATCGGGATCCGCTTCCGGAAAGCGGGAAAAGTATATTATTTCAGCCCTGGTGAAAATGAGATCAAAACAGGCGATCATGTGATCGTCGAGACGGCCAGAGGCGTGGAGTACGGATATGTGGTGCTCGGAACTCACGAGGTGGACGATAAAAAGGTGATCCAGCCGCTGAAATCCGTGATCCGCATGGCAACACCGGCGGATGAGGAGACGGAGCGCCGCAACAAGGAAAAGGAAAAAGAGGCGTTCAAGGTCTGCGTTGAGAAGATCAAGAAACACAATCTCAGTATGAAGCTCATTGACACGGAGTATACGTTTGACAACAATAAAGTATTGTTCTACTTTACGGCAGACGGAAGGATCGACTTCCGTGAGCTGGTAAAGGATCTGGCGTCCGTGTTTAAGACGAGGATCGAGCTCCGACAGATCGGTGTCCGCGATGAGACAAAGATCGTCGGCGGGATCGGGATCTGCGGAAGACCGCTCTGCTGTGCGTCGTATCTTTCCGAGTTTATCCCGGTATCGATCAAGATGGCGAAGGAGCAGAACCTGTCCTTAAATCCGACGAAGATCTCCGGCGTCTGCGGCAGACTGATGTGCTGCTTAAAGTACGAGGAGGACACATACGAGGAGTTGAACGGAAGACTTCCGAATATCGGTGACTATGTGACGACGGACGACGGTTTAAAGGGTGAAGTCCACAGCGTCAGCATCCTGCGCCAGCTCGTGAAGGTCATCGTGACGGTAAATAACGATGAGAAGGAGATCCGTGAGTATAAGGTGGATCAGCTGAAATTCCGGCCGAAAAAGAGACGGGAAAAACAGTCATCCAACGATGCGGAGTTAAAGCAGTTAGAGGCACTGGAGAAAAAAGAAGGGAAATCGAAACTCGATGGCGATTGAGTTAAAGGAAAATGAACGGCTGGATGATCTTCAGAGAAATGGTCTGCAGATCATCCAGAAGACAGATGGATTCTGCTTTGGAATGGATGCGGTGCTGCTTTCCGGATTTGCGGCGGTGAAACCGGGAGAGCGGGCGCTGGATCTCGGAACAGGAACGGGGATCATCCCGCTTCTTCTCTCCGCAAAAACGCAGGGAGAACATTTTTCGGCACTTGAGATCCAGGATGAGATCGCCGAGATGGCAGAGCGGAGTGTGAAACTGAACCATCTGGAAGAAAAAATCGAGATCGTACATGGAGATATCAAGGAAGCCAGCCGGATTTTCGGAGCGGCTTCCTTTGATGTCGTTACGACAAATCCGCCGTATATGAATGACGCTCATGGGTTAAAGAACCCGACGGAAGTGAAGGCGATCTCGAGACATGAGGTCCTCTGCACGCTGGAGGATGTTGTGCGGGAAGGCGCGAAGGTCCTGAAACCGGGCGGAAGGATGTATATGGTCCACCGGCCGCACCGTCTGATCGAGATCTTCGGGACGATGAAGCAGTATAAGCTGGAGCCGAAGCGGATGAAAATGGTCCATCCGTTCAAGGATAAGGACGCGAACATGGTCCTCATCGAGGCGGTCCGCGGCGGCGGAGCCTGGATGAAGGTCGAGGCGCCGGTGATCGTTTATAAGGAGCCGGGCGTGTATACGGATGAGATCTATTCGATTTACGGGTATTAAATTGTTGTGAGGGTTCTTTAGGCGGATGAGACGGAAAAATGACAGGAATTTTCTAAACGAAAAGATCCGGATAATGTAGGAATAGTCGCGGATCTTGCCAAGCCGGAATGGAACCATCTGTAAACTCGCGTTACGGAAATGTTGAGATAAAAAGCTGTCGGTGAAAAAGCAGCATCGGGCAGCAGGAGGAATTGGTCATGCAGGGAAAATTATATTTATGTGCAACGCCCATCGGGAATCTGGACGATATCACGCTGCGGGTGTTAAATACGTTGAAAGAGGTCGATCTGATCGCTGCGGAGGATACGAGACACAGCATCAAGCTCTTAAACCATTTTGACATCAAAACGCCGATGACCAGTTATCATGAGTTCAACAAGGTGGAAAAGGCGAGATATCTCGTCGAGAAGATGAAGGAAGGCACCAATATCGCACTGATCACGGATGCCGGGACACCGGGGATCTCGGATCCGGGCGAGGAGCTTGTAAAGCAGTGCTATGAGGCCGGAATCGAGCTGACTTCTCTTCCGGGACCGGCGGCATGCATCACGGCACTCACGATCTCCGGAATGGCGACAAGACGGTTCGCGTTTGAGGCGTTTCTGCCGTCCGATAAGAAGGAAAAGCAGAGAATTCTGGAAGAATTAAAGTCTGAGACACGGACGATCATCCTCTATGAGGCGCCGCACCGTCTGGTACGGACCTTGGAAGAGCTTCTTGAGGCGCTGGGGAACCGGAGGATCACGATCTGCAGGGAACTCACAAAGAAGTACGAGACGGCATTCCGAACCACGTTTCAGGGGGCGTTAGATCATTTTGAGACGGAGGAACCGCGGGGCGAATGTGTCATCGTGATCGAGGGAAAGAGCCCGGAGGAGATCAAAAAAGAGAAAGAACAGACCTGGGAAGCCATGTCGATCACGGAACACATGGATGTTTACCTGTCACAGGGAATCGAGAAGAAGGAAGCAATGAAGCTTGTGGCGAAGAACCGCGGAATCGGGAAACGGGATGTGTACCAGATGTTGTTGGAAGAGCAGGAATAGGGAATTTCGAGAAGAAGATGTGTCACTGGTTATTGAGTGAGATGACGGGTGGTACGTCTTCTTTTTTGCAAAAAATTACAGACAAATAACAAAAAAATAACAAATGTCTTAATAATGCGGCGAGAAGATAGATATTGATTGAAAATAGTGGGGGGAATGATATAATTCAAGTAGATGAAACTGAAACAATCAGCATAGCGGGGGGGCGATTTATATGAAGAAAAAAATGTGGTTAACATTATGTAACTTAGGCGTTTCAGTAGTGTTTTTATTATCGTTATATAGCTATACAAAGGGTATGAGATTGTTTTCGCTGGGATTAGCAATGGCACTTCTTATAGAAACAGGTATCAGAGGGCTTATTGAGCAGAAATTTGCGCAGGAGGGCGCTGAGGTAAATGGAAATAAGATTTATCATGTATCTGAAATATTAAGATATGCCTGCGCTATTATTTTGGCAATAGCAGTGTGGCGCAATGGGTTTAAATGACAGTGATTAAAATAATAGTTGTAATATAAAATGCTTCTTTTTCCCAAAGCAATAATGCAGTTGGGAAGAAGAAGCATTTTCTCATATTTATCTGTGGAGTTTTGTGTCGTTTCGGAGTATGATTTAAGAAAATGGTTCTTCTGAACGATAAAATCTGAGGTGTTTTATGCTTAAGATAACGATTCTTCTCTTAGGGCTTTTCTGGTGCCTGAGACTTTGGATAGAGGGGCGGGATGCGGCGAAAAGCCGCGCGACCCTGCGTCACGTGGTGCATGTAAACGGCACACGAGGGAAATCTACGGTCTGCCGGCTGATCGAGGCCGGCTTGCGGGCAGGCGGCTTGCGGGTATTCTGCAAAACTACAGGTACGGATCCGATGACAATAGATGTTTCCGGCAATGAAGAGCCTCTGCACCGCAGAGGCAAAGCCAATATTAAAGAACAGGTCGGCATTCTGCGCCGTGCTGCCGCCCAGAATGCGGAAGTTCTGGTGATCGAGTGCATGGCATTGCAGCCCGAATATCAAAGATGTGCGCAGCATCGCATTTTGCAGGCCGATGTGGGCGTGATTACGAACGTGCGGCACGATCATGCCGATGTGATGGGGGATAGTCTTCCGGAAATTGCGGATACGTTGAGCAACACGATTCCCAGAGGAGGCGTTTTATTTACGGCCGATGAGGCCATGGCAGCCCGTCTCAGGAGCCATGCGGAGGTGCTGGGCAGCCGCTTCGTTCTGGCACGTCCCACTGGGGATGAGCCGGATTTTGATTTTGCCGAAAATATTTCCCTGGCACTAGCTGTATGTGAAGATCTGGGCGTTTCGCGGGAAATAGCTCTTGCGGGCATGGCACATTATAAGCGCGACCCTTATGCGCTGGCACTATATAAGATGGGGCAGGGGATTTTTGTGAATGCCGTTTCGGTAAATGATTCTGATTCCACCTGCATCGTCTGGGAAGATCTGCAGAAAAAACTTGGAGAGAAGGCCGGAAAGCTTATTTTGATCGTATGCAACCGGGCTGATCGGGGAAGCCGCACCCGGGATATGCTGACTGTATGTGAGAGACTGGCTCCGGCCGAGGTCTGGCTGGCAGGTTCGCATAAAGACTATATGACTGCCAAACTGCACCGGTTCTTGCCTGATTGCGCCGTGCGCAGTTTTTCACAGGCTGATGATATGCCTCTAAACGATACAGCACCGGGTACAGTGCTGTTTGCAGTCGGCAATTTGTATGGAGCGGGGCGCAAACTGATCGCCCGTGTCCGCGAGGAGGGAGAGCCTTATGTATAATCAAATCATTCTGTTAGGTGTAGTGGTGAGTATGATCTTTACCGAGATTACCGGGCTTTCGGCTGGACTTATCGTACCCGGTTATCTGGTTCTGGCGTTACATAGCCCCGGTCGTATTGTTACTACGCTGGTTATGGCATCCGTGAGTGTGCTTTTATGCCGTCTGGCATCGCAATGGCTGATTTTATTTGGTCGACGCCGGTTTGCCTTTCTGATCCTGCTGACCTTTGTGCTGAATTGTGTACTTTCCGCATGGAGACTGCTTCCCTTCAGTGTGATTGGCATTTTAATGCCAGGTATTCTGGCGCGGGAAATCGACAGACAGGGATTCTTCGATGCCTTTCTGGCAATTGCCGCCACTACGCTTTTTACGGCGCTGATCTTACTGCTTATCGGGCAAAAGCTGCCCGGCGTGTGAAAGGAGGCGTTTTCGCATGAAAAGTTTGCAAAAACGCCGAAGCACGGCACTTATCCTGGCTGTGGTCTGGCTGGCCGTCTGCCTTGTCCTTACATTGGCGATGGGACAGACGAAAGCCACGGAAGACTATGAGATCAAACTTTTGGCTGCCCAGAAGCTGCAGGGCTGGATGGATGATATCCGGGATTATAAGCTGGAAGCAGGACTTTCCCTCACTCCTTATGATACGCACAAGACCGGAATGATCGGCGATGAATATACGCCAATTACCACCAGCCTTGGCTCGGAGGAGGCGAAGCGGACCACAGCAAACCCGGACATGGCCGCACTGCTGGTGCAGATGCTCACCGAGGCCGGGGTAAAGTCCGGCGATACCATCGGCGCGGGCTTTTCGGGTTCCTTTCCAACGTTGAATCTGGCTGTGCTGGCCGCTGGTGAGGCGATGAATGTGAAGGTGATCTATATCGCTTCCATGGGAGCGAGCACCTTTGGGGCAAACCAGCCGCAGTTTACCTTCCCGGACATGGTCTGCCGCCTTTATCTTGACGGCAGGCTCCAGACACCTCCGGCTCTGATCACACCGGGCGGTGATTATGACTGCGGAGGTGAAATGTTTGAGGAGGAAAAAGAGGAGGCACTTGCCCGCATTGCGTCCTATGGCGTGGCAGATATCATGCAGGAGCGCGATTTCGCGGCAAACCTGAAGGCGCGTGAGGACCTGTACGAGACGTTAGGTCCCATAAGCTGTTTTGTCGGTGTGGGCGGAAACATTACGACCATCGGCCTGGAAGAGGACAAGATGAAGGCCGGTGTGATGGTTCCCTATACGGTTACCAGTGTGCGCAGTGATGACGGACTCTTGCAATATTATAATGCACATGGTCTGCCGGTTCTGCATCTGTTAAATATCAAGCAGCTGGCTGCCCAGTACGGTCTGCCGTTTGATCCAGAGACGATCGTCCCGCCAGGCCAGAGTGCCCTGTATTACCACACGGTATATCCACATCTTCCGGCTCTGGTCGGGGTCCTTGGAGCTGTGTGCATATTAGTTTTTGCCTTTAAAAGGAGATCCATGAGTGATGACAGGTAATATCAAACTGGCGGGGTTCGAGATCCGAAAAATAGACCGCAAAGAAATGATGATCGGTCTGGCGTTGATCGCGCTGAGTTTTTTAATGCCGGTTTTATTTACGGTACAGAATTTTCAGGTGCGGGAGTATATGCATCTTGCGTTGGAAAAGCAGGAGAAGACCGATCTGATGGTGGCTGCTTTACGCCTGGTGATGTTAAATGCCCTGCGCGCTGCTCCGCATTATATCGGAGCATATTATATTGCCGAGTCAGTGGAACTCTACCGGAGAGGGAAAAAAAGTTGGATACCCAATGCATGCATGATTTTACTGATCCTGCCGCTTGTATATGAGGGCATTGGTCTGGTGCACGGTATTCGTTACGACTTTGGTTTGCCTGCTCTGCTTTTGGGTTCATCCGTGGTACTGTTTCGGCGTCTGGATTATCAATATATATCATTAACAAAAAAGAACCTGATGCTGCTGATTTTTACTATAGCTTTTCAGTTCCTGGACATCATGCCGCTGATGAGCGGTCTGCCCGTGGGACGCGGTGAGACGAGTTCTGATATCAAGCTATTTGCTGATGTGCTGGAGGCCAATTCTCTCTTAAATGCCATCGGTGCGGTGGGAATTTTAGTTGTGACTCTGTTTGCAACGATTATTCTCCTGCAGCTGCGGGATGAAAATAATCTTCTGCGTCTGTCGGAGGAAAAAGAAAAAATGCAGAACGTGCAGAGTCGTGCAGCACTGCTGGAGATGAAAAACCGTACCTACCGGGAAATGAAGTATCTGGTGCACGATTTAAAATCGCCTCTGACCAGTACTCAGACTTTGGTGGGAATTTTAAAAATGCAATGCGAGGTTGACGGAAGAAACAGGGAAATCGAATATCTGAGCCGCATTGAAAGCCAGATGGATCGGATGAGCAGCATGATCTCGGAAATCTTATATGAAAACAGATGCAGTCCCAGCGACACCAAGCACATTTTAGATATGGCACTTGCGCAGATATCGGTAGAGGATTACGCATCTAACGTGCATATTGACAATGAGGTACCGGAGCTTCAGGTAAGCGTAAACAGTATTTTGTTTACGCGCGTGTTAGTAAATCTGATCCACAATGCCGCACTGGCGGTTGAGAAGGGGCGGGAGCTTGCCATTTGGATCCATGTACGGGCCCGCCTGGTGGATGACTTGTCGTTTATCACTTTTTCTGTTTCAGATAACGGCTGCGGTATGACCGAGCAGCAGCAAGCCACCATGTGGGAGCAGGGAATTTCCGGCTTTGGATCCAGCGGCCTGGGACTTGCCTTTGTGAAACAGACCGTGGAAGCCATGGACGGCTCGGTGATATCGGAAAGCCAGCCGGGCAAGGGCACACGGTTCATCATATTTTTACCGGAGGTAGTAAACCATGGAACGAAAGATTACGATACTTTCCATTGACGATGAAGAAAATATTCGCTTTGCCTTAGGCGAGCTGTTTCATTTTCAGGGCTGGGAGGCCTGCAGTGCCCCAAATGTAAAAAAAGGCCTGGAGCAGTTTCGTTTACACAAACCTGACATTGTATTAATCGATTATCACATGCCCGGCATTAACGGCGTGGAAGGAGTGCAGATGTTGCGTGCACTTTCACATACTGTGCCAATTATCGTGTTTACAATTGATGAAAGTCAGGAGGTGGCTGACCAGTTTCTTCAGGCGGGTGCCAGTGATTTTGCCTTGAAGCCCATCAAGGCTCCAGATATTATCAGCCGCATCAAGCTGCATTTACGCCTTTTAGAACGAGAGCATCAAAAACAGGCACCTTTGGACAAAGGCTTAAGTGAGGCCACGATGCAGCTGGTGCTGGATTCGTTAAAAGAAGGTGGGGATTACATGACAGTAAATGAGGTGGCTCGCAGCAGCGGTCTTGCATATCAGACGGTATACCGTTACCTGCAGTATCTGATTCAGAATAAGAAAGTGGAAATGGTGAGCATTTACGGCAAAGTCGGCCGCCCGCGCCAGTTATTCCGCTGGGTTGAAAATATGTAAGCGATCTACAATAAAACGAAAAAAGTTTTACCTTGAGAAAACGAGGTAAAACTTTTTTCGTTTAATATGAAACCCAATTTAATTGATCAAAGGACATTATTACATTTTTGAGAAAAATATGAGAAAAAATAGACTTGAATAGAGTGATTTTGTATAATTTACACAGTTCCTACAGAACTTCGACACAGTTTCTACATAAATATTACTCTTATCCTGGGGATCAGCTTTCACCCCGACTTGAGATGTGATGGTAAAGCTTTCGCTTACTAATAAAAGACACCACAAAACAGAGAGGAGTTGCCGATGGGCGGCGAACCTCTCAAACAAAAGGAGGATGACAATGAAAAGATCAAATCGTCTGGTTGCAAGATCTGCAGTTGCACTCAGTCTGGCAGCTTCGTTGACTGCCTGCGGAACTGCTTCCTCAACGACAACGACAGCGGCGAGCAGTGAGGCTGCTACCGAGACGGCTTCCGAAACAGAAGCTGCTTCTACGACCGGAACCGTGGGTGAGGATGTCTGGCTGCCTTACAACGAAAACCTCGAGAAGAAGCGTGATGACCGTGACGCTACCGGTAAAAACGGCGCGGTTGCTTCCTGTAACTGGTACGCCAGCAAGGCAGGTCTGGAAATTCTGAAGGAAGGCGGAAACGCCTTTGACGCAGCGGCTGCTGTAGCCTACACTCTGGGTGTGGCTGAGCCGTACTTCTCCGGTCTGGGCGGCGGCGGATTTATGACTATTTACAGTGCCAAAGATGACAAGGTGAGTGTCCTTGATTTCCGTGAGACTGCTCCTGCAGCTGCTAATGCGCAGATGTGGTTGGATGAAAACGGAAAGATGGAGCAGTTCAGTCTGGACGGCGTGAATAATCTGGGTGACAAGAGCGTGATCGGCGGTCTGTCGGTAGCTGTACCTGGAGAAGTTGCTGGTTTTGAGTATCTTCTTGATAACTACGGTTCTGATGCCGTAAGCCGTCAGCAGATCTTCCAGCCTGCTATCGACACAGCCAACAACGGCTATGTAGTGGGAGTTACCTTTAAGGAAGAGCTGGACAGCGAGTATACCGGTATTGCCGCAAACGAGACTTTGAGCAATATCTACCTGGATGAGAGCGGACTGCCGTATGAGGTTGGTGATGTGATCAAAAACCCGGATCTGGCAAAGACCCTGCAGTTGATCGCTGATGGCGGTAAAGATGCTTTCTATACCGGCGATATGGCACAGGCTATGGTGGATGCTGTTGCGGCTTGGGGTGGCAACATGACCATGGAAGACCTTGCAAATTACGAAGTAAAGGTTCGTGAGCCTGTCGTTGGTCACTATAAAGATTACACTATCTACTCTTTACCACCGGCATCTTCCGGCGGTACACACCTGGTTGAGATCCTGAACATTCTCGAGAACTACGACGATATGGACAAGATTGGTGTAAACAGCGCCGAGTATGTACATCGTTTCTCTGAGGCTTTCAAGATTGCCTTCGCAGACCGCGCGCAGTATATGGCAGATACTGACTTTGCTGATGTTCCGTTAGCTCAGCTGACAAGCAAAGACTATGCTGCAGAGCGTTATAGCGAGATCACTGACAAGAGCGGCAGCTATGTGGCTGTAGAGCCGGAAGAGTTAGAGCATTATGCAACTACAAGCTTTTCCGTTGTTGACCAGTGGGGCAACATGGTAGCCTGCACAAAGACTATCAACTACGGCTTTGGTTCCAAGGTTGGTGTTCCTGGCTATGGATTTATTATGAACGACGAGATGGATGATTTCTCAGCTGATCCTGAGAGCGTAAACTGCGCAGAAGGCGGAAAACGTCCGTTATCCAGCATGAGCCCGTCTATCGTTTTATATCCGGATGGATCTCCGTACATGACAATCGGAAGCCCGGGAGCTACCCGTATTTTCCCGACGATCGCTCAGGTTATTGAGCGCATGATTGACTACAATATGGATATTCAGGACGCAATCGATTGTGCACGTATCTACGACAACGCATCTGAAAATATCTGCTATGAGTCCGGCGGTGTGAACCCGATCACTCCTGAGGTTGCTAAAGAACTGCAGGATCGCGGACATGAAGTTACTGATAAGGGAGAATGGCAGCTGTTCTTTGGCGGCGTACAGGGAATCTCGATCGGTAAGGACGGAACCCTGCGCGGTGGTGCGGATCCTCGCCGTGACGGTAAGGCTCTGGCATATTAATTTTCATTTCCAGTAATACATGAACTATCAGTGCTGCCTGCTTCCCGATAACGGGGCGGGCAGCTGTAAAATAAGAAAAGGAGATATACGATTATGAAGAAACTTGGTATTTTTATTGCGGCTAGTGCTTTGACATTATCTTTGGCTGCTTGTGGCTCCGGCGCTTCCGGCACAACAACTACCGCAGCGGCTGCAGAAACCACAGCAGCAGCTTCCGCAGAAACTACAGCGGCAGCAGGTGCTGCAACTGAACTGACTGAGATCAGCGCAGGTATGTGCTCTACTCCGGCTATCCTGACCAGTATTGGACAGAGTGCTGATGTAGACATTGCAAATACACTTTGCACAAAGGCTGGCATTGAAGTAACAATGAATAAGAACATCACAGGCGCAGATCTTCCGGATGACTGCAAAACTCTGATCCTTGCAGTCGGTGGATCTTCCAAGGGACTTGGTGCTGCCGGTATCGATGCTGACCAGGAGCTTGCACGTACTGACGCTCTGATTTCCGCTGCAAAGGAAAAAGGCATCATTGTTCTTGCTCTGCACACTGGCGGATCCGCTCGTCGCGGTACCTTATCTGACAGCTTTATCACTCCGGCTTTCCAGGGCTGCGATGCTGCTATCGTAGTTTCTGAGGGAGATTCCGATGGTCTGATGTCTGGTATCTTATCCGGCAACGGAACTCCTGCAATCTATGTAGATAACACTGCAGGTACTCTTGACGCTTTAAAAACTGCATTTGGTCTGTAAATCTGAGTTACTAAACAAACAAACTAACCTGCGGCCTGGCTGAACGGGCCGCAGTGATTTTGAAGAGGAGAACATCATTATGACACCTTACGTGATCACTTTTATTGTGATGGTCGGTGTTTTCATGATCGGCTGCTTTGCATTCAAACTGCCTGTTGGCGTATCAATGCTGATAGCAGCGCTCTGCGGTGCTCTTGAGGGCGGCCTCGGCACCGAGACTATTCGTATGATGGTAGAGGGCGAGTTCGGTTATGTAGATACCATTCTGACTATTGGCTGTGCCATGATTTTCATGAAGGTCATTGAGGGATCCGGTGCTCTGGATGCTTTAAGCAGCCTGATTATTGAGAAATTCCATCGTTTCCCTGCTGTTTTACTGGTTTTAATCATGCTCATCATCATGTTCCCCGGCATGATCACCGGTTCTTCCACTGCAGCAGTTCTTTCAGCAGGTTCCATTATGGCTCCGGTTCTTGCATTAATGGGAATTGATGCCGTTACCTCAGGCTCCATTATCGCTATGGGTGCTCTGCTTGGTATGATCGCACCTCCTGTAAATACCGCTGCATTAATTATCTGCGCAGGTATCGATGTTCCTTATGTTGGTTTTGAGGGTCCGCTGGCCTTAATCACTTTCCCGTTAGCGATTCTGTTCGTGCTTTTACTTGGCTACAAGCAGGCACGCCACATGGACTATGAAAAACTGAAACCTGCTCTTGAAAAGCAGGATGCGATCCGCAAGCAGTACGGTGTGCGCATCTACATTCCGTTACTGGTTCTGGTTGCTTTAATGGTTATCTTTAAGGTTCTGAAGTTAGGCGAAGACATCGGTATGCCACTCATGTTCCTTATCAGTGCTGCCGTTGGTCTGTTCACCGGAAAGAAGATCAATGTACTGACTGCTGTACCGGAAGCCATCCGTACCGCAGCACCTGTTATGGGTATTCTGATGGGTGTTGGTATGTTCATCGAAGTAATGACAGCGACCGGCGTTCGCGGTCTGGTAGTTATCAGCTGTCTGCGTCTTCCGAGCACATTGTGGCTCTTAGCCTGCGCGATCAGTATTCCGCTGTTTGGTGCAGTTTCCTCTTACGGCGCATGCTCGGTTTTAGGCGTTCCGTTCGCTTACATTTATGCTTCACTTTTAGGCGGAAATTCCGTTGTGGTTTTAGCTGCTATCAGCCTGATCGCTGCTGTGGGTGATATGATGCCTCCTACCGCTTTAGCGGGTCTGTTCGCTGCACAGGTTACAGGTGTAGAAAAATACACTAAGATCCTGAAGCGTTGTATTGTGCCTATTATCATTCTGCTGGTTTACGCTTGTTTCTTCCTGGCAAATTCAAAACTGATTGCCGGACTGTTTTAAAGGAGGGACTGAATTATGAGTATTATCACGATCATTTATTTAGCCATCGCCCTTCTGGTTTTTGTAAGCACACTGTACAACATGATTTTTAAGGAAGAACGCCTTGTTGATCAGATCAACGCAGCTATGATTTTAATTCCTCTGCTGCTGCGGATCTTCCTGATCAAGTAAGGAGGGTGAATGAAAATGAAGAAAACGTATCTGTCCGCCGTTGCCGTTCTGGTTTGCGCGGCTCTTGTTGGCGGTATTGCCGGTACGAGCTTTTATACCAAGCGCCATTTCAAGGAAGACATCGTGACTGGTCCGAATGTGACCGAGGTATTTAAGCTGAGCCGTTATAATCCAAACCTGGAAGGCACCATCGGCGATTCCGATGTATATGTACTGAAAGGTGAAAAAGAGGGAGGTTCCCTTGTTGTTCTGGGCAGCACTCATGCCAACGAACCTTCTGGTCATATGGCCGGCATTATTCTGGAAGAGAATGCAAAGGTTGAAGCGGGAACCATTTATGTGATCCCGAACATCAACAATTCCGCTTTGACCCACAATGACCCGCTGGATGGTTCCCCGCAGTACATGCACTTCACCACAAAAAATGGTGAGACCAGAACATTCCAGTATGGCTCCCGTGCAACCAACCCGATCGATCAGTGGCCGGATCCGGATATTTACACACATAAGTCTTCCGGTCAGACACTTTCCGGTTCAGAGACTCGTAACCTGAACCGCTGCTATCCGGGAGTTGAGGATGGTACTTTATCTGAGCAGGTTGCTTATGCGGTAACCAACATGATCAAGACCTTAGATATTGACATGGAGATCGACCTGCATGAGTCCAGCCCGGAGTATGCCGTAAACAATGCTACCGTAGCTCACGAGCGCGCTTCTGCTATTGCATCTGAGGGCGTTCTGAATCTGGAGTTAGAGGGCATTTCCATGAGTCTGGAGCCGTCTCCGGTTTCCTTGCATGGTCTGACTCACCGTGAGTTAGGTGATTATACCAATACTTATGCACTGTTAATGGAGACTGGTAACCCTAGTCAGGGTCGTCTTCGTGGCTATACAGATGAGGATCTGGTAAAGACAGGTGAAGATCCTTGCTATGTGATCGCCTATGATCTGGGGCTTCTGTATGTTGACTACAGTTCCGGCAACTTCCCAATCGAGCTGCGTGCTGGTCGTCATCTTGCTGGTATCAGCGCTTACATCGATGCGTTCAACAATAACAGCAGCGAAGATAAGCAGATCATTGTGGAAGGCATTCCGACCTATGACGAGATGATCAACAGCGATTTAGGTGATTTCCTTCTGTAAAAATTTTATATAGACCCAATGAAAACTCCGGTCTGCAGTGCATGAACATTGCGGACCGGGGTTTTTGTTACGCAAATTTTGCCTTTAATGTTCGGATAGCCGGGGACTGTACGAGGATCGTGTAGACCACGCCGCCGAGGACGATCCCTGCGATGGTCTGCATGGACAGGGTGAACATTTCACCGAAGGCAACAACGGTGCCGTAGAGCGGGATCTTTACGAGCGTGTAGCCGATAATATGGGCGATGCCGCCGACGATAGCACCGACGAGCCAGGAATATTTAAAGTTTGGCAGAAGTTTGTAGGCGATAGTTCCGGCGATGAACGCCCAGAGACCTTTTAATACCATGGTCGGGAGAACCCATACCGCGTAGCCGCCGAGAAAATCGGAGAGACCTGCGCCGATGGCACCGGTGAGGACGCCGCGTCTTGTGCCAAATAAGCAGACGGTCAGGATGATCATGCAGTCGCCGAGGTGGGTGTAGCCAAAGGCGGAAGGAATTTTAAATAATTTGACCAGTCCAGAAGAGAAGAAAAACGGTTGCAGAAAGCAGAAATATATCATGGAACGGAACGTCCGGGCCGGATAAAAAAAATTCACTTGACAAAACAGCAGACATCTATTACCATTAGAATCAAACATTTTGAATATCAAACTATTTGAAATTAAAAACTACTGCGGGGAAAAGAATTTCTTCGCATCAATGAAATGGCAGGATTTAGAAGATGATGACAGCCAGAATTGCTGGAATCGGCGCGTATGTGCCGGAGAATTTGATTACGAACGACGATCTGGCGAAGATCGTGGACACGAATGACGAGTGGATCCGGACACGGACCGGAATCCGGGAACGCCGGATCTCCTCCGGAGAGGGAACGCGCCATCTGGCGGCGAAGGCGGCTGAGCGGGCGCTTGCGGCAGCAGGAGTTGCCCCGGAAGAGCTGGATATCATCATTCTCGGGACTTCGTCCCCGGACCGGAATTATCCCAGCGATGCCTGCAGTGTTCAGGCGGCCATCGGGGCAGTGAATGCAGTTGCCTTCGATATCTCGGCGGCATGCGCAGGATTTATTTTCGCCATGAATATCGTGGAAGGATTTTTTAAAGCCGGAATTTACAAGACGGCGCTGATCATCGGGGCAGAAACCCTCAGCAAAGTGACAGACTGGAGTGACCGCGGCACCTGTGTCCTCTTTGGAGACGGAGCAGGGGCAGCCGTTTTAAAAGCGGAAGAGACCGGAATCATCGACATGATGATGGGAGCGGACGGAACAAAGGGTGATGTTCTTGCCTGCACTTCGAGAACTGTCGGAAACTTCCTCACGGGAACAAAACCGGAGCTCGGATTTATGACCATGGATGGACAGGAAGTTTTCAAATTCGCAGTGCGGAAGGTGCCGGAGAGTGTTATGGAGCTTTTACAGCGGACCGGGACAAAAAAGGAAGACATTAAATATTATGTTCTTCATCAGGCGAATGAGCGGATCATTGAGGCAGCGGCCAGACGTCTGAAGGAGCCGATGGAGAAATTTCCGATGACGATCGGTCAGTTTGGAAATACATCAACGGCATCGATTCCGTTACTGTTAAACGATATGATCCAGAAGGACATGCTGAAGCGGGGCGACAAGATTATCATGTCAGGCTTCGGAGCCGGAATGACCTGGGGTGCAGTGCTCATGGAGTGGTAGATATCTGATTCATCCGGAAAGCAGGAGAAGTTATCTACATAATAAGAAATAATTTTAAAAAACAAAAAAATGCAAAAACTCATAAAATACAAATAATAAGAACATTTAAAGGAGATCAAATCATGTTAGAAAAAATGAAAGAAATCATCGCAGAGCAGTTAAGCACAGACGCAGACGGCATCACAGAGGCAACTTCCTTCAAGGATGACCTTGGTGCAGATTCCCTTGACTTATTTGAACTTGTTATGGCTCTTGAGGATGAGTATTCCGTAGAGATCCCGGCTGAGGACCTTCAGAATCTCGCAACGGTCGGCGATGTTATGAAGTACTTAAAAGATAAAGGTGTTGAGGAATAATCAAACCGAATAAACCAGAGTAAAAACGCGTCTATGACGCGTTTTACTGATATAAAGATAATTCCGGGCAATACCCGACAGATAGATTTCAGGAAGTGAGAGCAATAAAAATGAAGACAAGAATTACAGAAATGCTGGGAATCGAATATCCGATCATTCAGGGCGGTATGGCCTGGGTCGCTGAGCATCATCTTGCTGCTGCTGTTTCCGAGGCAGGCGGTCTTGGCCTCATCGGCGGCGCAAATGCACCGGGAGAGGTTGTCCGTGAAGAGATCCGTAAGGCGAAAGCACTGACAAAGAAGCCGTTCGGTGTCAATGTGATGCTAATGAGTCCGTATGCGGATGATGTGGCGAAGGTGGTTGTTGAAGAGGGCGTGAAAGTCGTTACGACAGGAGCCGGAAATCCTGCAAAGTACATGAAGATGTGGAAGGAAGCAGGGATCATCGTGATACCAGTCGTTGCTTCTGTGGCTCTTGCGAAGCTTATGGAGCGCGGCGGCGCTGATGCTGTCGTTGCAGAGGGAACCGAATCCGGCGGACATATCGGTGAGGCGACCACCATGACTCTCGTTCCGCAGGTCGTTGATGCGGTATCCATCCCGGTCATTGCAGCAGGCGGCATCGGTGATGGAAGAGGAATCGCGGCGGCTTTCATGCTGGGCGCTGAGGCAGTCCAGATGGGAACAAGATTTGTTGTCGCAAAGGAATCTATCGTTCATGAAAATTATAAGCAGAGAATCATTAAAGCAAAGGACATCGATTCTGCGGTAACAGGAAGAACCCACGGACATCCGGTCCGCTGCCTGAGAAACCAGATGACAAGAGAGTATAACCGACTTGAGGCAGAAGGAAAATCCTTTGAGGAGCTTGAGTATCTGACACTTGGAACCCTCAGAAAAGCCGTTCAGGAAGGCGATACCACAAATGGAACCGTCATGGCAGGTCAGATCGCAGGTCTTGTAACGAAAGAGCAGACATGCAAGGAAATGATCGATGAGATGATGGAGCAGGCAGATAAGCTGCTTGGCGGATGCCAGAAGTAAGGAGAATCATGGGAAAGACAGCATTTATTTTTCCGGGACAGGGCGCGCAGGTATGCGGCATGGGCCAGGATTTTTATGAAAATTCGGAGACTGCAAAGGCAGTATTTGACCGTGCGACGGAGCTTTTAGGTTTTTCCGTTCCGGAGTTATGTTTTGAGAAAAATGATCGTCTGGACATCACGGAGTATACGCAGGCGGCAATGGTGACCACGAGCGTTGCCATGATGAAGGTTATGGAGGAGCGCGGCATCCATGCGGATGTGGCGGCTGGTTTAAGCCTTGGCGAGTACTGTGCACTGGTGGCAGCTGGCGTTATGACGGCGGATGACGCGATCCGCACAGTCCGGGAGAGAGGAATCCTCATGCAGGAGGCAGTTCCGGCTGGAGTCGGCGGAATGAGCGCTGTTCTCGGCATGACGGCAGATGAGATCAATGCCGTTGTGGACGAGATTCCGAATGTGCAGGTCGCAAACTACAACTGCCCGGGTCAGATCGTGATCTCCGGTCTCAAGGAGGCGGTGGAGACCGCGGCGGTGAAGTTAAAAGAGGCAGGTGCAAGACGTGTGATCCCGCTTAATGTCAGTGGACCGTTCCACTCCTATCTTTTAGAGGAAGCCGGGGAGAAGCTTGGAAGGTTTCTGGAGAATATTCCGGTATCTGAGCCAAAGATCCCGTATGTGGCGAATGTGACAGCCGCTTATGTGACAAAGGCGGAGGATGTAAAGCCGCTCTTAACACGCCAGGTATCTTCTTCTGTCAGATGGCAGCAGAGCGTGGAGACCATGCTGGCGGACGGTGTTGACAGGTTTATCGAGATCGGACCGGGAAAGACGTTAGCTGGATTTATCAGAAAGATCAACAGGGAAGCGACGGTCATCAACATTGAGAAATTTGAGGATCTGGAGAAGCTGAACTAAGTGATCGAAAGAGAAATTAGTAAATAATGTCGTCAGAGACAAAAATCTGGCGGCTGACTGATAGAAACACGGAGGGAAACATGAATTTAACAGGGAAGGTTACTCTTGTGACAGGCGCAAGCCGCGGAATCGGCCGTCAGATCGCTTTGACACTGGCTGGATACGGCGCGACCGTCATCGTCAACTATAACGGCTCCGCAGCAAAAGCAGAGGAAGTCGTAAACGAGATCACAGCAAACGGCGGAATGGCGGAGAGCATGCAGTGCAGCGTCAGTGATTTCGAAAAATCCAAAGAAATGATCGATGGGATCGTAAAGAAATACGGCCGTCTCGATATTCTTGTGAACAACGCCGGAATCACAAAAGACAACCTGATCATGAAGATGTCCGAGGACGATTTTGACGCAGTTATCGCCACAAACTTAAAGGGTGCGTTCAACTGTATCAAGCATGTTTCCCGCCAGATGTTAAAGCAGAGAGGCGGACGGATCATCAACATCTCCTCCGTTTCCGGAGTGATGGGAAATGCAGGCCAGGCAAACTACTGCGCATCTAAGGCCGGCATCATCGGACTCACGAAATCCGTTGCGAGAGAGCTTGGAAGCCGCGGAATCACATCGAACGCAGTCGCACCGGGATTTATCCGTACAGAGATGACGGATGTGCTGCCGGAGGACGTAAAGAAAGCCATGGGCGAGCAGATTCCGTTAAAGCATTTCGGCGAGACAAAAGACATTGCGGAGGCAGTCGCATTTCTCGCTTCCGATGAGGCAGCTTATATTACCGGCCAGGTTCTTCATGTGGACGGCGGCATGGCGATGTAAAAGACAGTTGGAAAAAGCGCCTGTTCCGGCCACACAGCCGGACAGCGGATGTTTCGGTTATCATCTGCGCGGGGCGTGGATGATAGCATAATTAGAACAGGAGAACGAAAAGCATGAGAAGAGTTGTAGTAACAGGAATGGGCGTGATCACCCCGATCGGAAACGATGTTGAGACATTTTGGAACGGATTAAAAGAGAAGAAACTCGGATTTGGACCGATCACCTATTTTGACACGACCGATTATAAAGCAAAGCTCGCGGCAGAGGTCAAGGACTTCGAGCCGAAGGACTATATGGATCCGAAGGCGGCAAGAAGAATGGAGCGCTTCGCACAGTTTGCGGTAGCGGCAACCCGCCAGGCGATGGAGGATTCTTCCCTCGACATGACAAAGGAAGATCCGTTCCGTGTCGGTGTCTGCGTGAGCTCCGGTATTGGAAGCTTACAGATCATCGAGAAGGAATATAAGAAGCTTCTGGAAAAAGGACCGAACCGCGTAAATCCGCTTCTGGTGCCGCTCATGATCAGCAATATGGCAGCAGGAAACGTGTCCATCCAGTTTGGCTTAAAGGGAAAGAACATCAACGTCGTGACAGCGTGCGCGTCCGGTACGAACTCCATCGGTGAGGCAATGCGTGCGATCCAGCACGGCGAGGCGGAGGTCATGGTCGCAGGCGGAACTGAGAGCTGCATCACACCGTTAGGCGTTGCGGGATTCTCCGGACTTACCGCTCTTTCCACCTCTGAGGATCCGGAGCGCGCCTCCATTCCGTTCGATCTTGAGAGAAACGGTTTCGTCATGGGCGAGGGCGCAGGTGTCGTTGTCTTAGAGGAATTAGAGCATGCAAAAGCCCGCGGAGCGAAGATCTACGCGGAGTTAGCCGGATACGGAGCGACAGGCGATGCTTATCACATTACTTCTCCGGCGGAGGACGGAAGCGGTGCCGCAAAGGCAATGGAATACGCAATTGCTGACGCGGGAATGAAGCCGGAGGACATCGATTACATCAATGCCCACGGAACAGCGACCCACCACAACGATTTATTCGAGACAAAGGCCATCAAGCTTGCGCTTGGCAACCATGCATATAAAGTAAAGATCAACTCCACAAAATCCATGATCGGCCACCTCTTAGGCGCTGCCGGCGGCGTTGAGTTCATCGACTGTGTAAAATCCATCCAGGACGGCTTCGTTCATGCCACAGCAGGCTTAAAAGTAGACGATCCGGAATGCGATCTTGACTACACAAAGGGCGACGGCGTTTCCATGGAAGTAAAGACAGTTTTGACGAACTCTCTGGGATTCGGCGGACACAATGCGTGCCTGCTTGTCAGAAGGTTTGAGGAGTAAGGAGAACGGCGATGGAAGTAAAAGAGATCATTGAATTAATGAAGGCAATGTCAGAGAACGGCATGACCGGCTTCGAGCTTGAGGAAGGCGACTGGAAACTGAGCATGAAGCGGGAAAAGAAAATCGTTGCGGCGGCGCAGACACCGGTCGTTATGCAGGTCCCGGGACAGGGTTCCATGATCCAGACCGCGGATGTGACCGCTATGGAGCAGGTCTCCGGTGAAAATGCGGAAAAGAAAATTTCCGGAATCTCCGAGAAAGTGATCACCTGTCCGCTTGTGGGTACGTTCTATTCCTCCCCGGCACCGGACGCAGAGGACTATGTAAAAGTCGGAGATACCGTGAAAAAAGGTCAGGTCATCGGAATCGTGGAAGCCATGAAGCTGATGAATGAGATCGAGAGCGAGTATGACGGAATCGTGGAGGAGATCCTTGTGAAGAACGAGGAGACGGTTGAGTATGGTCAGCCGTTATTCCGGATTCGTTAATTATAAAGATAACCGTTTGGCGGCCCGCGCATTGCCGCGCGGGCTGTGAAAGATTGGATAGAGGATAAAAATCATGTTAGGAATCAAAGAAATTCAGGAAATCATTCCCCACAGACATCCGTTTCTTCTCGTGGATTGTGTGGAGGAGCTGGAGCCGGGCGTGAGAGCCGTCGGATATAAATCTGTGACATACAATGAGCCGTATTTCGCGGGCCATTTTCCGCAGGAGCCGGTAATGCCGGGCGTCCTGATCGTTGAGGCGCTGGCACAGACAGGCGCTGTCGCGATCTTAAGCGTTGAGGGAAACAAAGGAAAGACTGCGTATTTCGGCGCAATGAATAATGTAAAGTTTAAGAAGAAAGTAGTTCCGGGCGACAAGCTCCGTCTGGAATGCGAGATCATCAAGCAGAAAGGACCGGTCGGTGTTGGAAAGGCGGTCGCTACTGTGGACGGCAAAGTCGCGGTATCTGCGGAACTCACATTTATGATCGGTTAGGACTGGTGAAGAGATGTTTCAGAAGATTTTAATCGCAAACCGCGGCGAGATCGCCGTTCGGATCATCCGGGCATGCCGGGAGATGGGGATCAAGACGGTTGCCGTCTACTCCGAGGCAGACCGGGACGCACTGCACACACTTCTTGCGGACGAGGCGATCTGTATCGGACCGGCGCCGTCCACGGAGAGTTATCTCGATATGGAGAGGATCTTAACCGCATGCGTTGTCATGAAGGCAGATGCTATCCATCCGGGCTTCGGATTTTTGTCCGAGAATGCCCGCTTCGCGGAGCTCTGTGAAAAGTGCAATATCCGCTTTATCGGACCGTCAGCTGAGATCATTAACAAGATGGGAAATAAATCTGAGGCGAGAAAGACCATGATGGCGGCCGGTGTTCCGGTCGTTCCGGGAAGCAAAGAGCCGGTCTACACCGTGGAAGAAGGTCTTAAGACCGCAAAGGAAGTCGGTTTCCCGGTCATGATCAAGGCGTCCAGCGGCGGCGGCGGAAAAGGAATGCGCGTCTCAAGATCAGAGGAAGATTTCGAGTCCAATTTCTTAAACGCCCAGATGGAGTCGGTCAAAGGATTTTCCGACAATACCATGTACATCGAGCGGTTTGTGGAGAATCCGCGCCATATCGAATTCCAGATCCTGGGTGACCGATACGGAAATGTCGTCCATCTCGGCGAGCGCGACTGCTCGATCCAGAGAAGACACCAGAAAGTCCTTGAAGAGTCCCCGTCTGCGGCGATCTCCGATGAACTCCGCAAAAAGATGGGGGAGACGGCGGTCCGGGCGGCGAAAGCAGTCGGATATGAGAATGCGGGAACCATCGAGTTCCTTTTGGATAAACAGAAAAATTTCTATTTCATGGAAATGAACACGAGGATCCAGGTGGAACACCCGGTAACGGAGTCTGTCACCGATATGGATCTCATCAAGGAGCAGATCAGGATCGCCTCCGGTGAGCCGCTCTCTGTGCGCCAGGAAGATATCAGGATCTCCGGGCATGCGATCGAGTGCAGGATCAACGCGGAGAATCCGGAGAAGAACTTTATGCCGTGCCCGGGCATGATCACAGACATTCATCTTCCGGGCGGACGCGGAGTCCGTGTCGATACGGCTGTTTACAATAATTACCGGATCCCGCCGAACTATGACTCCATGATCTTAAAGCTGATCGTCCGCGACAAGGACCGCGCGTCTGCGATCGCGAAGATGCGCAGCGCACTCGGAGAGCTTGTTATCGAGGGGATCAACACAAATCTGGATTTCCAGTATGACATCATCAGTGATCCGGATTTCCAGGCGGGCGAGGTGGATACAAACTTTATCCCGTCCCATTTTCCGGAGTATTGTAAAGAATAAAAATTGTGTTTCCATAGACTGGAAAGGAGCTTTTTTGTATGTTAAGGGATATGTTTAAGAAAACATATACAAAGATCGATATGAGATACCGCGCGGAAGAAAAGGAATCTGCGAAAGCAGAGCAGGAAGACGCACCGGTAATTCCTGCCGGTCTGTGGAAAAAATGTAATAAGTGCGGAAAACCGATCTATACGGATGATGTCCGCGCGAACTTTTATATCTGTCCGAAATGCGGCGGATATTTCCGTGTCCATGCGTACCGCAGGATCGAGATGATCGCTGACGAGGGAAGCTTTGAGGAGTGGGACAAGGAGATGGAAGTCTCCAACCCGTTAAATTTCCCGGGATACGAGAAGAAACTTGCGGCGGCAAGAGAAAAATCGAGACTCAACGAGGCGATCGTCACCGGAAAATGCCGGATCCACGGGGAAGAGACGGTTGTCGGCGTCTGCGATGCGAGATTTTTAATGAGCAGCATGGGCCACAATGTAGGAGAAAAGATCACACGGGCGGTCGAGCGCGCCACAGCGGAAAAACTTCCGGTGATCCTCTTCGCCTGCTCCGGCGGCGCGAGAATGCAGGAAGGCATGGTCTCCCTGATGCAGATGGCAAAGACGTCCGCTGCGTTAAAGAGACATCATGAGGCCGGACAGCTCTATGTGAGTGTTCTGACCGATCCGACGACGGGCGGCGTGACGGCAAGTTTCGCGATGCTCGGAGATATCATCCTTGCGGAGCCGGGGGCACTCATCGGATTTGCCGGACCGCGTGTCATCGAGCAGACGATCGGGCAGAAGCTCCCGGAAGGTTTCCAGAGAGCCGAGTTCCTTGTGGAGCACGGCTTTGTCGATAAGATTGTGAAGCGTGAGGAATTAAAAGAGACGCTGGCGATGATCTTAAAGCTTCATAAGAAGCCGGAGAGCGGATGTCTGGCGGCCTGGGAGAGAGAACATTCCGGGGAAGGTGCTTCAGAGGAGAACCGGTCCCGTGGAAAGAAAGTCCGCCATGCATCGGAAAAAGCCGCCGGAATGATCCGCAGCGCGTGGGATTCCGTCCTGCTTTCCAGAAAGTCGGATCGCCCGGTAGCGACCGACTATATCCATGCGATCTTTGATGACTTTATGGAGTTTCACGGAGACCGCTACTGCAAGGACGACGGCGCCATTGTCGGCGGGATCGCGTCCTTCCACGGAATGCCTGTGACAGTGATCGGCCAGGAAAAAGGAAAGAATACAAAAGAAAACATTAAGCGCAATTTCGGCATGCCGTCCCCGGACGGATACCGGAAAGCGCTCCGTCTCATGAAACAGGCGGAGACCTTCGGACGTCCGGTGGTATGCTTTGTGGATACACCAGGGGCGTTCTGCGGTCTGGAAGCCGAGGAGCGCGGACAGGGCGAGGCGATCGCGAGAAACCTCTTTGAGATGTCCGATCTCACCGTTCCGGTCCTCTCGATCGTGATCGGGGAAGGCGGAAGCGGCGGAGCACTCGCCATGGCGGTTGCCAATGAGGTCTGGATGATGGAAAATGCAGTCTATTCCGTCCTTTCCCCGGAAGGTTTTGCTTCGATCCTCTGGAAAGACAGCAAACGCGCCGATGAGGCGGCACGTGTCATGAAGATGACTGCAAAAGAATTAAAAGAACTTGGAATCATTGAACGGGTTATCCCGGAGCCGGAACCGGCAGACCCGGAAACACTTCCGGAGATCGCAAAGACTATGGAAGATGCCATGGAGGAATTCTTTGAAACATGGACACCGCTCGGTGGGAAGACGTTAGCAGAACGCCGTTACGAGAGATTCCGGAAGTTCTAGGAGGCAGAATGGAGAAAACAAACATCCTGAAACCATTAAAAATAGGAAACCTTGTGGCGAAGCGCCCGGTGATCCAGGGAGGAATGGGAGTCGGCATCAGTCTTTCTTCGCTCGCCGGAGCCGTTGCAAAAGCGGGCGGCATCGGGATCATTTCCACAGCGCAGATCGGATTTAAGGATCATGACTTCGGGAAAAATCCGATGGCAGCGAACTTGAGAGCGATCCATTCAGAGCTTAAAAAAGCCAGAGAGAAAGCGCCGCAGGGCGTTCTCGGCTTTAATATCATGGTCGCGACAAAAGAGTACGCATCTTATGTAAAAGAGGCCGTAAAGGCCGGAGCGGACGTGATCATCTCAGGAGCCGGTCTCCCGATCGACATGCCGAAATTTGTCGCGGAGGCGGAGAGCGAAGCGGACGGCGGAGAAAAAAAAGAGCGCCGCACGATGATCGCGCCGATCGTTTCTTCTGTGAAATCGGCACTTGTCATCTGCCGGATGTGGGACAGAAAGTACCATACGGCACCGGATTTCGTCGTGGTGGAAGGTCCCTGCGCGGGCGGTCACCTTGGATTTTCCAGGGAACAGCTTACGGAGTTTGGAGCCGATACGGATCATGTGGCGGAGACATATGATGAGCCGGCATATGACAAGGAGGTCCGCGGGATCATTGAGACGGTGAAAAGCTTTGCCGAGAAGTATAAAAAGCATATCCCGGTCATCACGGCGGGCGGAATTTTCGACCATAAGGACGTTCTGCATCAGTTTGAACTTGGAGCAGAAGGAGTCCAGGCGGCGACGAGATTTGTGACCACCGAGGAATGTGACGCGGATATCGCTTACAAAGAGGCATACATTAACGCGAAAGAGGAAGACATCGTGATCGTGAAGAGTCCGGTCGGAATGCCGGGGCGTGCGATCAAAAACAAGTTCTTAGAGCGTGTCGCGAAAGGCCCGGTCAAGGTCGAGCACTGTTTCAGGTGCCTGGAGCACTGTGATCCGGCGACAACGCCGTACTGCATCACGAAGGCGCTTATCAATGCCGCGGAAGGAAAGATCGATGACGCGCTGCTGTTCTGCGGGAGCAACGCGTACCGCTGCGAGAAGATCGAGACGGTGCCGGAAGTCATGGCGGCGCTGTGCGGAGAATAGCTCATAATCCACAAAGTATTGTAAAGTTGCGGAGATTCATAGATCCTGCATTTCTGTCATAGAATGAAGAAACTCAGGTGATAACCCGATGGATCCGGTCTTTTACCGGATTTTCGGGGATTTCACCTCTTCAGACAGAAATGCGGGATCTTTTTATGTTAAATGCGCTGTGGGCTGGGATGATGGCCGCCGGGATCTTCTGGGCGGCGTTTCATGGAAATATGGGGGAAGTGACGAACGGGCTGCTGGATTCGGCGAAAGAGGCGGTGACTCTGGGAGTCACCATGCTCGGGATCATGTCGTTCTGGTGCGGGATCTTAAAGATCGGGGAGCGAGCCGGTCTCATTGAGGCGCTCACGAAAAAAATGCGCCCGGTGATCAGATTCCTCTTCCCAAATCTCCCCGACGGACATCCGGCAGGGCAGTATATCGCGACAAATATGATCGCAAATATGCTGGGACTCGGCTGGGCGGCAACCCCGGCGGGATTGAAGGCGATGGAGGAGCTGGGAAAGCTGGAGGATGAGAGAAGAGGCGGGATTTGCTGGAGAGAGGACCGGGAAGAAGATTGCGGAATATCCGGGGAGCGGAGACGGTCATACGGGGAGACTCCGGATAAGCCGAAGTCAAAAGAAAAACTGTACAGATGGAAGCGCCCGGCCGGGACCGCCAGCAACGAGATGTGTACATTTCTGATCATCAACATCTCGTCCCTGCAGCTGATCCCCATCAACATGATCGCCTACCGCAGCCAGTACGGTAGCGTCGATCCGGCAGCGATCGCGGGACCGGCGCTGCTCGCGACGATCGCGAGTACGGCGGCGGGGGTGGTGTTCTGCAAAGTCATGGCTGACTTGAAAAAGTAAATTCCAGTGAAAAAGTAAATTCCACCGCTCTTTTAAAAGTTGCTTATAATCTAGTGATTT
>NZ_WQPQ01000125.1:0-235 GCF_018785365.1 Clostridium sp. MCC344
CTGATCCTGGCCTGGTGTGTTCCCATTCCTGCGGCCAGTTCTCTCTGGCTGATGCCTCTTTCCAGCATCCTGGTTTTTGTCCATAAGGCAAACTCAGCGAAATTTCGCACTTTTCTGTTCTTCATTCTGCCTGCCCTCCTAACGTATTCCGTTATAAAATTCTGTATCAGCGATACAAAATAACCTATTCCGTTATCGGATTCTGTGCTATAATCGGTCTTGTATGATTGATACA
>NZ_WQPQ01000126.1:0-293 GCF_018785365.1 Clostridium sp. MCC344
GGAGATCGCAGAGGAACCCGAGGACGAAGATACCCCGCCGTGGGAGGAAGATACGGAGGAATGAGAATGAATTTTACAAGCAGCCCTTTTGAACGAATGATGAAGGAAGTACCGCACCCCGGCTGGGACAATGACGACCCTTGTAAGGGATGCCGTTACTACAAGGAGTGCAAAGGAAAGAAAAAACAGTGCCGGAAGAAGTTCCGGGCGCTGATCGTGGAGCCCCGCCCTTCGGGCCATCGTGGCCCGAAGTCTTAAATGGACGCCCGGGAGCTGACCCGTGACGAGAAGAA
>NZ_WQPQ01000127.1:0-291 GCF_018785365.1 Clostridium sp. MCC344
TTCGGTCACTCGTCAACCAACAACCGAAACGGAGGTCAATATGGCTATTATCAATTTGCGGGACTATTACCCATTCTATACATCGGATTGCTTCATGGAAGTATCGGAAGAAGTTGCAGAAATGTTCAAAGAGTTTGATCGTAAAGAGGCTGCCTACCGGCTGCGTACATACCGCCACAAAGCCTACTATTCCCTTGATCGGGATGACGGGCTGGAGCATGAAGCTCTCTTTGTCGCCTTATCTCCCCATGAACTGTATGAGCGGAAAGTGACCATGCAGGAGCTTCATGC
>NZ_WQPQ01000128.1:0-19056 GCF_018785365.1 Clostridium sp. MCC344
TCGGTCGAGGGCTTATCCAGGAAGGTCAAGTGAAGATTCAAAGGTTGATGAAGTTCAATATGTGGTTTTGAAGGTATGTTTGCACGAGTGGCTCAGTGGTGGAGTATCGCCTTGCCAAGGCGAGGGTCGCGGGTTCGAATCCCGTCTCGTGCTCTCAAAGAGATAGAAAAAAGAGTCATCCGATGGATGGCTCTTTTTTCTATGTTCAAGCCCTGCCGGGTTCGAACGGTTCGAATGTCTGCGCTCCACTCCGGTCGTCGCAGTCGAACGTCTCATTCTCGCCTTGATGAAGTGACTTTGGATACTTCCAGGGCTCCGATGCCCTTATAGTAGATGTCAATTTCCTGGGTGCGGTTCTTGCCCTTCGGATCGCTGGCAGTATGGACAACGATCTTCTCGACAAACTCATGCAAGATACATGGAGTCAATTCAGGAATTTTGGCAGCTCAATCCGCTATGCCAGAGAAAAGGATGAAAATGGATACTTCCCCTGCTTTGCCAGTTTCAACAGGCTGAAGAAAGACTTAAAAGCTCCGTCCACTTCCTTAAGGATCTGCTGGGCCATGTTGGAATTCAGCAGCCGATAGTTTTCGGAAGTCTTTAAGATGGCGTAGTTTTTCTCATATGGGAGATACTGGCTATGTTCAAAGTAATGCTGCCGTATCTGGTAGATGGCCTGGTTGGTCAGGTTTTTTGCTGTGCGGCATAATTCCCGTAGAATGAGAAATTCATCTTTGGACAGATGCTTTAGCTGCTGGCATACGGTCAAATACAAAACAGGTCCTCCTTTCCCAATCAGGACAGAACATACGTTCTGCATCAATTATAGCACATGATTTCACAAAAGGGAAAGAATTGTAATTGCTTACCATTTTACATCTGTCTATGTATCATTATAGCGGCATTCATCCCGCCACCTAAGAGGGATGGGGGGGATTCTGCCGATTTTACGATAAAATGCTGGACACCAGAGAAAAACAAGAGAAAAAATAAACGCGGCGGGGTTTCTTGATATCCGACCGCGTTTATCTTTGTCCGCTGATATACCGGCAAATCGTTTTTTATTGTAGGTTACTTTCTTGCACCATCCGAGCCGATGGTATATCCGTCAATGGTGGTATTTACCGCCATCGTCCCGTCTGTGTAGAAGTAGTACCACTTTCCGTCAATCTGCTTCCAGCCGCCGGCAAACATCATTCCGGTAGCCTTGACCAGCCAGTACCACTTCTGGTCGTCGGAGAGCCAGCCCTTCACTGGCTTCCCATTTCTGTAATAGCTCCACTGGCCGCTGTCATTCTGCTGCCAGCCGTTTGCGGTCTGCGAGTCAATGACGATCTCCACAAACCGCCGCAGGACGGTGGCAACCTCGGCGCGGGTAGCGGTTCCCTTGGGGTCAAACTTATTTCCATTCTTCCCGGCCAGGATGCCCGCCTGCTGCATGGCCCTGACCGCATCTTTCGCCCAGCTGCTGATGTTTGCGTTGTCCGCAAAGGTCACAGCCTTTAAGGTCTGGGGCAGATCATAGCCCAACTTTTTGGCATAATTTGCCATGATGACCGCCATCTGTTCCCGGTTGATGTTGGTATCCGGCGCAAAGGTGGTGGCGGTAACACCCGTCACAATTCCGGTCTGTGCTGCCCAGTTCACATAGGGCGCATAGTAAGCGTCGGCTTTCACATCGGTGAATTTCCCGGTCTGGTAGCTGTCCGGGTTGATGCCCGCCAGCCGCCCCAGGGCGGTGACGAACATTCCTCTGGTCATACCGGTGCCCGGGCTAAAGGTGGTGTCACTTGTGCCGGAGAGCAGTCCCCGACTGGCTGCAAAGAGGATGTTATCTGCTGCCCAGTGGCCGGTAATGTCGGTAAAGGCCGGGGCAGGGTTCTTGTAGCCCACGCCGTAAACGCTGAAATGGCCGGTTTCAAAAACCACCGCTTTCAGGCTGGCATCGTAGCTGGATCTGGTGATCCATTCCACCTTGCCCGCGTCGTCTACATAGACTGCATAGAGATTACCTGTCTGCTCACCCTTTGCCGGTGTGTAGGGCAAACGCACCGAGATGGTATGTCCATTCAGGCTGGTAATCGGCGTCTCTTTGCCGCCGGAGAGGTACACCAGCGACAGATCGTAGGCCGGTCTTGTGCCGATAGCGGCTTTGGCCTCGGTGGAGCGCAGGGCATCTACCTTATCTACCCGGAGAATGATGTCCCCACCAGCGGAGACGCTATCCAGCTGCTTCAGAGTGTCCAGCCCGATATTAACCGAAACCAGATGGTCTGTTGCAATGGTAAACTGCCGGACATTTTCTTTGACCAGCAGATCCAGCGTCTGCGCCTTGATGGTTACGTTAAAAGAGGTCTGGCCTGCCGCCGAGGTGATGGGAACGGTAACGGCAATCCCGTTCTCTGTGGTGCCGTTCTCTTTCGCATCCTGTTTGGCCTTGTCGATGGCGGACTGGACAGAGCTGTTGTCCACTGCCGCATTGCCGTTTTTATCCGGCTGTATGGGTTTGGTTTCACCGGTGACAGGGGCTTGAGGCTTGTTCTCCGGCTGGTTGGTGTTATCATTGTTGTCGGAATCGTCAGAATCGCCGGAGGAGGAACCTCCACCGCTGCCCGAACCACCAGAGGAGGAACCGCCGTCGCTGGAAGATTGCTTGGAAACGGTCAACGTTCCAGAAATATAGGTGATCTCATAGTTGTCATTTGACAGCGTACCAGTGATGTTGATCGCGGTTTTTCCGGTTTTGCTCATATCCGGCGTCTGTGCGTAGTCCAGTGTTACCGTGCCGCTCAGGGTATCTGCACCAACCAGCCCCTCCACCTTGTAGTCCTTATCTGCTTCCGGGCTGCCAAGGTCGGGCGCGGTGCTGCCGGTGTAGGCGCTCTTATCAAGCGCCGTAACGGTAACTGACTTTTTCGCTATGGTCACAGTCACGTTCTGTTCTGCCACATCTGCGTACTCTGCGTTTCCCTGAACCTTATACCAAACAGTGTATTCCCCCGCGTTTTTCGCTGTGGGGCTCTGCTCACTCCACTCAGAATCGTCAAGCCGGTAGAGCATCGTGCCGCCAGTAGTCTTGCCTGCTGTAACCAGAGCCTGCTCTGCACCGTTGTAGGTCAGGGCGTTTGCCGTAGGTGCCGTAACAGTGGGGACAAGCTTGTTGGTCGCATTGACATTGACGGTCAGCGTGATGTCCTCATAGTTTGCGCTCTTGATCACTACGGTCGCAGTACCCACAGAGCCGGTGGTTTCCACGTCATTTTTCTGAATGGGCAGGGTCAGCTTGCCGTTTTCCACCTTCGCGCCGCCGGTGTAGTAGCCGTCATTTAGTTTGATTTCGACGATCTCATAGGTGAGCGCACCGTACTCTTTGGGCGTTTCCAGCGTGGGCAGGGCGGGGAGCGTCACGGTGTAGGTCTTTTCGTGGCCGTTTACGATGACGAGCGCGGTTGCCTTGGTGAAGTCAGGCGCAGCGGCCTTGGTGATGTTGCCAGTCGTGGTGAAGCTGCTCTGCTCCAGGGCGTAATTCTTCGCTGCCGGTCCGATCAGGGTCACTGTGGCAGTGACGTTCTTGCCGTTGCCCACACTGGCATCGTCAAAGCTGGCGGTCACGTTGTAGTCTGTGTCTCGGTTCAAGATCACGTTGTCGAAGGTCACGCTGGTGATGCCCGCGTTTTTCGTGCCATCATAAAGCTTGGACGCAGCCGTTACCCCGGTGATCGTCAGCGGCTTCTGCCCAATGCGGACCGCCACGCTGGCGGGTGCGGTATCGTTGTGGTTTTCATCGCCAATCACCTGATACCACACGGTATATGCTCCGGCATCGGTGCCGGTAGGGATGTTCGGGCTGTATGTGCCGTTCTCGGTCAGGCTGTACTGCATGGTGCCACCGCTGGTCACACTGCCCGCAGTAATCAGCGCCTGCTCCTGTCCGGTATAGGTCAGATTTTCCTGCGCCGTGGGAGCGTTGAAGGTGGGGGTAGCCTTGTTCACCTTGACGGTCACAGTTCCGGTCGCGGTCGCGTATTCCTCATAGCCCTCCGCCGGGGTGAATGTCCACTCAGCCTGATAGTCGCCGGCTTTGTCGGGCTTGGTACTAGGATGCGTCCACTCGAAGGTGCCTTCGACCGTCTTGCCGTCGTCTTTCATCGTGCCAGTAATGGTGCTGACGAGCAGGATCTGGCCAAAGGTGATTGGCGTTGCGGTGATCTCGCCGTCCAGCACGGGAACGATCTTGTTCTTCGCGATGACTTTAACAGTCAGGAGCATGTCCTGATAGTTGTCCGTGGTGATCTTGACGCCTACGGTTCCGACGGAACCTTCGGTCTGAGATTCGACAGCCGGGACAGTCAACTGGAACTCATCGTTTGATGTGATCATTGCCGTCGAATTTGCGTAGCCGCCCTCTCCAATCAGATCGAAGTTGCAGGCCTCATATTTGATGGAGCCGTACTTACAATTATCGCCCAGCATCGGCAGCGCGGGAAGATTGACCAAGTAAGTCTTTGCCAGCCCGTTGATAACGGTCAGCTCTATGGGCTGCATCGTGGGCGCGGCCGCCTTGGTGATGCTAAACTTCCAGCCATCCGCCGTCAGGCCGTTGGCCGCAGCATAGTTCGTGCTCTCGGCTACATCGATCTTGACGGTGTATTCGCCCGCGTTCTTAGGCGTGGCTTCCTTACCGTCTTTATCGTAGTATTTTACGATGACATCGTCCGCGGGAGAAACTGTTGCGCTCTTGACATTGCCGTCATAGGTCAGGCTTGTCGGGGCGGTGAAGGTGAAGTCCTCCGCCTTGGGGGTAGCTTTGCCAATGGTATAGGTCACGCTGGCGGTCGCCTCGCCCACCTTGATGCTGGCGGTGTACTCGCCCGCGTTGGTGGGGAGCGTGCCGTTTTCCAATGCCTCTGGACCATACATGCCCATCTTTGTGTAGCTGATGGTGACCCCACTCGCCGCCGGACCCTGCCAATCGCTGCTTGCAGCCACCGTGGCGGGTTTGCCTTCCCCGCTGTAGGTCAGCTCGGCGGGGGCCTTGATGGTCACGCTGCCGCCGTTCGGGCTGGTGCAAGTCGTGTCTGTGCAGCTTGCGGTGATGGTCGCGCCGCTTGCCGTGTACGTCCAGCTATGCTGATGCCGGGTCACGGTGAACGGCTCGCTGTAGCAATTATAGCCATTGCTGCACTGGACGAAAATGTGGTACTGATAGCTCTTGTCTACGGGCAGCCCGGAAATCGTGAGCGTCTTGCTCTGCCCGTCGGTATGCGTCGCAGTATTAACATTGCTGAATTTCGTGGTCCAGTCGTTCTCTGATTCGTCAAACAGCTCCCACCAGTAGTAGTAGGTGACGCCCTCCGTTTCGGGCGCGATTACCGCAGTCAGCGTGATATTGCCGTCCGTCGCAAACGCCGAGTTTCCGGTGTAGTTCGTATCGTTATCCGGATAGATCTTTTCGACCGCGAAGGGGGCTTTTTCAACGGTGACTTCTGACGGGATTGAATTGGCGTTGGGGAGCCATTGGTTATCCTTTGTTTTTTTGTAAGCGTACCCCTTCGCCAGCAGCGCGTAGGGCTTGACATAGCCGGTGTCGCTCGTGATCTCGCCGTAGCTGCCGCCGCTGAGGCTGGCGCTGCTGCCGTCGTCCTTTACAGCCACACGGCTGAAGGTGCCGTTGCTCAGCGAAAGCTTTCCGCCGTTCTTCGCCGTGACAATGGCGAGCTCCGTATTCCCGTCGTTGACGGTCAATTCCGCGTCTTTGCCGTCCACCGTCACATAGAAGCCTCCGTTGCTGCCCGTGACTGTCAGAGAAATGCCCTTGGCGATGAGGTCCACATCCTTGGCCCTTTTCCCACCGGTCGCCAGCGTCACCGGCCCGTGGGTCAGCTCATAGGCGGTCCGCTTCCCGTAGACATTGCCATCCACATCCTGATACAGCGTGATGGTCTTTTCGCCGTCCGCCGCGTTCGCCGCCTCGATGGCAGTGGCAAAGGCCGCGTACCAGCTCGTCTTGCCGCCGACGGTCAGCGACGCCGCCATTTGTTTGTTGCAGACACTGCAAATGCCCTTGCCGTCCGTGCCGCCGTTGTGCGTATGCGACACGACCTTGACATTTTCCAGCGTATTCACTCCATCATTGGTCACAGCCTGATTATCACTTGCTCCGTAATACGCCGCGCCCTCCGCCAGCAGGTCGGCAAGTTTGTGGTCGCCGTAGCTTTTGATTTCCTTAAATGTGCCGCCGGAGAGCTTGACTTTGGTGGTGTAAAAATCCGCGAAGACAAACGTGCCGCCGGAGATCGTGCCCGTGACAGAAGAATTGAAGAACTCAACGCCGCCATGCAACTTATCATTGGTAAAGCTGCCGCCGCTGATGTTCGCGATGCTGCTGCCGTTGAATTTGACATTACCAGTGAAGGTACCGCCCTTGGCGTTCAGCGTGCCATTCACCGTGACGGTGGAGGTGAATGTGACGCCCTCCTTCACCGTCGCCGTGCCGTCGATGGTCGCACCTCGATAGCTGCCGCTGGCAAAGGTCACGTCCGCGTTTTCAGCGACCGTCACATTCTTGGCGGTGTGCGTTCCGCCCTCCAGCGTCAGCGTGCCGGTCAGCGGCATGGAGGTGCCGAAAGCATACATATCCCGCAGCAGGGTCAGCGTCGGCTCGGTGCAGCCCGCTGCGCTCCAGCCGTTCAAGGTCTGGATGGCCTCTGCATAGCCGTGTTCCAGCGCGCTGTCTTCCGTGAAGTAGGCAGTCTTGGTCGTGCCGTCAGTGCTCTGGGCGGTAATTTTCGTGTACAGTTTCTTGTGGCACACAGAGCATACGGGGTTGCTGTCATCGGCGCACTGATGGACGCACTCCGGGAACTGTACCTTGTACGCTGTATAGCCGGTCAAGTCCACAATTTTAGCGCTCTTATCAACGATGCTCCATGTACCGTCCTTTTCGCCGTACAGCTCGCACTTCGCGTAGTCGGTTCCCAGCAGGTCTTTAACGGTGAGGCTCTTGCTCGTCGTGTTATCCGTGAACCCGCCGATGGTGCAGGCGTTTGTATTGCCCTTCCACAGCTTCAGGCCGTAGCCCGTACTTGTGGAGCCATGCGCAGCATTGCTTAAAACCAACTCGCCGATTTTGCCGCCAAAGCGCTCCAATGCGCCGCCGGCCTGCAGTTCCACGCGCGAAATCTTGCCGGTGTAGGAGTCGTCAACCGCCAGCGTTCCGTTGGAGGAAACGTAAAACGTGACATCGAGCGCCTGCGTTCCGCCGCCTGTTCCGGAATCCTTGACCGTCAGAGTCGTGGGATTGTTCCCACCTCCGACGCTAATGTAATAACGCTCGCTGCTGACAGTTTTGCCATTCAGATCCAGCGTCGCTGAGTAGGTGTAAGAAGAAGAGCAATTTCCTGCGAGCGTCACATCCCGCAGCAGCGTCACGGTGTTGCCTCTGGCTGCATCAAACGCCTTCGTCAGCGTCTGATAATAGGCGCTATCGCCCACGCGCGCGTCGAATGTCGTCCCGCACTTCTTGCAGGTATAGCCGGTATCGTCCATCTCGTGCGTGCAGGGCACAAGATAGACATTGCCGTCATCGCCCAGGCTGGTCACGCAGTCGGCGGCGTCCGCCTTGAAGTTCTCGGCGCGGAGCGTCACGCCGCTTGCCGGTTCGGCGATGGCTCCAAGATTTATGCCTTCACGCACGCCCACACGGATGACCGAATCCTCTCTCAATGCGCCTGATACAAGAATGGGCAGCTTCCAAGCTTCATTGGCGTAATAACCGGCCTTCACCGAGCCGGAAATAGTGAGCTCAGGAGTGTTGCTTTCCCTTCCGTCGTAGTAAACGTCATATTGAGAGTTGTCGGTAACGGTAGCATCGGTGAGGGTAATAGCGCCCTTTCCATAGATGCCGCCGCCCTCAAAGGTACTGTTGTTTCCGGTGATCGTCACATTCTCGACGGTTACCCCTCTCTCCGAATAAATGCCGCCCCCGTGGCCATAACTTGTATTCCCCGTGGCGGACGCCTTGTTGCCGGTGATCGTGGCGTTGGAGATCGAAACATTGCCGGCGTTAAAGTGGATATAGATGCCGCCGCCGTTGCCGGCGGTTGCCGTGTTGCCGGTGATGGTGCCGCCGTCCATGGTGAAGCTGCACTTCTCGCCTACATACACGCCGCCGCCACCGCCGTCAGACGCACCCGCAGTGTTATCGGAAATGGTTCCGCCATGCATGGTGAATCTTGGCGGGTCGGTCTGATTCGTCGTGCCGACAAGGAACACACCGCCGCCGGAGCCGCTGCCTGCTTTATTACCGGTAATCTCTCCACCATACATGGTAAAGGACGAGCCGGTCTGATAGGCGCTGCCCTTTATACCGACCTGCACGCCGCCGGTGATCGTGCCGCTGTACAGTTCAAATTTGCCGCCGTTGACGGTCACTTCGCCTTGAACCCTGCCGCTGCCGATGCAGTCGGTCAGCGTCAGCGTCGCGCCGCTGCCGATGGTGATTTTGCCGTTGATCGTCTGCCCGTTCAGGCAGAGGTTGACCTCGCCGTCCGTTGGCACAGTCCAGTTCTCCGACACGGACTTCGTCAGATAATAGCTGCCCGCAGAATTAGGCAGGGAATCGGTAGTTGTCCACTCTGTGCCAGCAGTGTCATGTTCGTGCCCGTTGACATCTCCATTCCCGCCGCAGACGCAGTGGGTATGATCGGCCTGCGGCAGCGCAAACGCAGCCAGCGCCGCCGCCTCTTTTCCAAGACAGGCAGAGAAGTCTGCATTCTCCGCAGAGCAGATGGGACAGTCCAGATTCACCATCTCCTCACTGCATCGGTCGGTGCAGATACAGGCGGTTTCCTCTGTGCCTTTGCAGGCAGAGAGGTCTGCATCTTCCGCAGAGCAGACCGGACAGTCGGAATTGACCGCCTCTTTCTCACAGCGGATTTCGCAGATGCACTCCGCCGGAGCATTCCCGGACACGCCGGGAACAAGCCCACTGTCCTGAGAATTACACTGCTCACAGATATACCCGCAGGGCGTCCCCTCTGTGGCCGGAATGTAGCCGCAGGTATGGTCATGCTCGCCGCGTTCATGAGGACAGCTTAATCCTTTTGTGATACAGCCGCTTTCCTCACTGCATTCATGGGTACACGCGGTCGGCTGGGCCTTCTCTGCTTCAGATGGGGTCGCCGTATTTTCCGATATGCTTTCTTCCAAAACAGGATAACAGCTTTCGTCATGCTCATGGACACACTTCTTCACAAGGGTGTAGCAATCCTCAGTATGTTCATGTTCACAGGCTGCCCCTTCGGTTCCTTCCGTATATCCGCAGTTCTCTGTATGTTCCGGGTGATGCTCGCACAACCCCGTATGGACGGCGGACACACCCGCTTCCACCGCAGATGCCGGAACTCCCGGCATCGTAAAAATCATTGCCGCCGCCAGTAAAAATGCGGCCGGCCGTTTCCATTTCCATTTCATTTTATTCATCCTCCTCACGTTGTTCGTTCCTTCTCGTTGTTTTCTGAAGCAGCCGGGATACTGCCTCCCGCAGCTGATATTCCGTCACAGGCTTCACCAAAAAGGTGTCCACCTGCAGCCTGCGGCTTTGGGGTTCAAACTCTGCCTGGTCGCTAATCCACAGGAGAGGGACATCCCTGCTGTACCCTCGTATGCTCATGCAGAAATTCATCCCCCTGGCTCCGTCCTCCATGACCACCACAGCATCATAAGGCCCATCCCGCTGCATGGCATAGGTACAAAACACACCATTATCAAAGCGGTCTACTTTGCCCAGCTTCATCAGCAAAGCGGTTTCTTTTTCTTTCTGGCTATAACTGCACAGCGCAATTCGCATTTTCGCACCTCCATTTTGTGATAGGTTTTATCGCCTCATATAGCTCCTGATCGGAGCAGTCTGCCGGAAGAAACACAGGGATACGCAGGTGATATGCGATCAGGGCGAAGTTTTTATCATCACTCCACCAGACAAGCGGTACTTCCGGTGCCAGCCGCTTCGCCTGTATGGCCGCCTCCAGTCCCTTTGCTCCGGTCATGGCGATGACAACCGCATGGTACCGGCTTCGCCGGAGTGCCTGGGCAAGCTGGTTCTCATTCCACAATTCGTCAATCGCAAGCTGCCCATCCCCATCAAAAAGGGAGCGCAGCCTGCTTTCAAACCATTCCACATTTCTCAGCTCCGTACAAAGTGCGATTTTCATGCTGAGCCTCCTTTCCTAAAAATAAAAAAACCAGACCTTCTCATCGGAAAGTCTGGTAATATAATTAGAGTAGCATCTTGTCAAGAGAAATGCAACCGACTTTGTTTAAGACGCAGGTTTCCTGTTTAAGACGCAAGTTTTTTCCTGCGGTTTTATGTTATACTAATATTGGATTATTGTGCAAAGGAGATGGCACGATGCAGATTGCGATTGTGGATGACAGAGCAGAGGACAGAGAAGAACTGTCTGTCTGCCTGGAAAATTATATGAAAAAGCATCAGCTGGACTATACGCTGACAGAATTTGAGGACGGAGAGAATTTTTTGAAAGCTGCCGCCCAGGTCAATTTTCAACTTGTCTTTATGGACATCTATATGGAGAACATGGATGGAATGGAGGCCGCCAGAAGGCTGCGCCAAAAAAACAGGCTTTGTAAGATCGTTTTTCTGACCATTACAGAAGATTATGCCCGGATGGGGTACAGCCTGTCCGCCAGCTATTATCTGCTGAAGCCGCTTTCGCTCCATCAGGCAGATTTTGAAGAAGCGATGGAGCTGTGCCAGCTAAAACCACCCTATGAAGTGATGACACTTTCGGTTATGGCTGACCGTCAAAAGCTGGAACTTCCCACTGAGAAGATTCTATACATAGATTATCAAAACCGTATGACACGGATTCATACGGCGGAACGCGTGATACCGGTAAGCGGAGGTTTTCAGGAAGTCACTGCCGCATTGCAGAAGGACAAGCGTTTTTTGCCCTGCTACCGGGGCGTTCTAATCAACATGGATTATATCAGCCATGTTGACAGCCAGGCCTTCCGTTTGATAAACGGGGAGGAACTTCCGATTGCCCTCCGCAATGGAAAACAGCTGCGGGAAACCTACCGTCAATATGTTTTCTCTGGAATGGGGGGTATCGTATGAGAATAAAGGAAATACACAGGCGTATTCTGGGGGGCTGTCTGGTCTGCCTCCTCTGCTTCACCGGCAGTATCCCCGCATTTGCCGCTGAAACTGCAACCCCAGCCAATGCCGATGAAAGAAGGGAGAATCCGCCGGGGTTAGAAAGCAAGGCTCCGGGGACACTGGATAGTAAAACCCCGGAAGCATCAGAAGAAGCATCCCTCATCCTTGTCACAGAAATACAAAATGAAGACGAACTGCTCTCCCTGCCAGATTTCACCCTGCCCCTTAGAACCACACCGTCTGATGATGACCTGGAGGAAATTTATCAGCTGGCCCTTCAGTATCAAACCGTCTGCGCCACTGTAACAGTAGGTGAAGAAATCCGGCAGGAAACATTTCCTGTCGTATGGGATTTTTCGGCCATTGACCAGACCACTCCAGGCGAATATACCGCAGCAGGCCGGATTGAACTGCCGGAGGGGTATGCCTTTGGTGAAGCTGTCTTGCAGGAGCTTCAGATTTCCGTCCGGGTGGAAGAAATGCCGCCTGCTGTCATTACTTCCATAGAGCAATGGTATCCTTATACGGACGCGTTTGCGGTTCAACAGGGCAGCGAAACCGAAACACTGGAAAATTTGTTTGCCTTTTCCCCTTACTATCTGGAATGCTATGCGGAAAATGGAACCAGCTACACCGCTGTGGTGGAATGGGATTTTTCCGGTATTGATTTGAATACTGTGGGACTGTACTATGCAACAGGAAGGCTGACCGCACCAGCAAATACTGCGTTTGCAGAGGGAATTGCTTTCCCTGAAATCTCAATTCCTGTTTCTGTTCAGGCTCCGGGCAGCCCGGACATTAACTGCTTTCTGTCTGCCAGAGGAAACCTTCATTTTCCCTGGGTCACACCGCCAGGGGGACTGGATGAGATCAGCGTATGGCTGTCCGAGAACAACGGTTCATGGAACCGTCTGGAAAGTGGCGTTTATGTGGGTCAGGAAATGCTCTCGATTGCTACCCGTCTGCTGATGCCGGGCAGCAGCTACCGCCTTCAGGTTGATTATGACGGCGGACAGACCGGCATCCTGTCCTTTACCTACGCAGATGAAATTGTCCTTGAAGGGTATCACGATGGCGACCGAGATGGAGGGGATGCAGGCGGGAATCCACCCGATACCATCATTCAGCCGCCTCCTGAAGATACCGACGATCAGGATGACGGTTTCGCAGACAGGCCCTCCACAAAGCCTCCAAAACCGCCTGCAACAAATGGCGGCGGAATGGATTTCAACGATTCTGAAAAAACACCTTCGGTCAGCGAAGAAAATGATCCTGCGGATCATGAACCATCCCACAAGCCTTCCGAGCCATCCTGGGGGGGAAAGGATGATTCCATAGATATAGATAAAGACGATTTCCCATCGGAACAGGCAAACGGTGATACAGAGGAAGATACCGCTTTGCAGCAGCCCCCTGAAGTGCAGACGATTGCCGGCGCTTCAGAGCTTACCGTACCCGATCCTGCCTGGAAGCTTTCGGAAAACAGGAAAGAGCCGGTGCAAAGCGCTATGACCGTTCCCCAGGAAGTCGCAGATTCCCAAAACTCTGCTTTTTCAGAGTTCTTCGATGAAACCACTGACCGGATTTCCGGCACGCGCTTTTTGATGATGCTGCAAACAGAGGCGCAAAGAGCCGTCTTTTCCAAACAGGGAATCACCATCAGCATACCCAAAGACGCCTTGCCGGAGGGCATCCAAAACGAAGCTCAGATTGAAGTCATCATCCAAAAGGATGCGGACGGCGGTTTTTCTTTTTCGTTTTCCATCAATGGAACTGCGCTCAACTCCCTGCCGGATGTTTCTGTCATGCTGCCCTATCCAAATGACCCGACAGCCGGCACATTGTTCCTCTGTGATGAAAGCGGCGTGGAAGTTCCCATGACCGGTTATGACGATACGGCGAAAGCCGCCTCCTTTCAGATCAGCCATACAGGGACTTACACCATTGTGGGAAAGGAAGATGCCGTTTCCCTGGCACAGGCCGCCGACACAGAGCACAGCCGGTCGCCCATATTCCTTTTGATTCCGGCCTGTCTGGTTCTTCTGTCTGCCGGTGAATTTTTCCTAAGGAGGAGGCGAAAATAAGATGGTATCTTCTGCGGTAAAAAAATATGCTGCCTTATGTATGGTCTGCCTGTGCTCATCCCTGTTTTTTCTTGGCCTGTATCGGTTCAATAATAAATATAGCCAGAACACAATCCAAGCGGCAAATGGGATTCTGGCGCTTTCTGAGGAAGAACTTCAAAAGTCACCGGTGCGCTTTCTGGTATCCGGCTGGGCATTTTATCCTGACGCGCTTTTGACCCCGGAAGAAATACAAGATGAAAGCCATTATATGCGCTACCTTTCCATCGGAGAGCAGACCAATTTCTCCAGCCCTGCAAACCCTTCTCCCTATGGCTGCGGGACTTACCAGATGACATTCTTCCTGCCGGAACGGAAGGAAACATATGCACTGGAAATCCCGGAAGTGTTTTCTGCTTACAACCTTTATCTGGATCATGACCTGATCCTGCAAATGGGGGCACCTGCACAGGGGACACCATTGGTTCAAAACCGCATGGTCACTTTTCATGGCGGAAAACCGGTCACACTCACCATAGCGGTCAGCAACTATGACCACTTTTACGGAGGGATTGTTTATCCGCCTGCTTTCGGAACGATGCTGGCGGTCAATACAACCAGAGGAATCCGGTTTGCATTCTGCCTGTTTGGCTGTACAGTTACCTTTGTCTGTGCGCTGCTGTCCTTTTATTTCAGCCGCCGGATGAAACAGAAAAATACATTCCTGTTCGGACTGATCTGCCTTGCCATGTGCGGCCTGTCATCCTATCCTGTGCTTCATATGCTGGCTGCGGTTCCCGTATTCCCCTGGTACACGATTGAACTGTTCTGTATCTATCTGGTTACCTGGCTGATCGTAGTTCTGCAAAATCGGATATGCAGGCCGGGCTTTCTGCCTGCGGCCATCAGTAATGGGGTGGGCGCTGCCTTCCTGGTATATGCGTTTTTGTATGGCATGATGGCTTCCCATCTCTCCCTTGGAGCTATTCGTTTCTTCTCTGCATCGGTCTTTTGTTATAAGGCGGCATCTGCGCTCTATCTGCTTATCATCGCTGTGCTTGCCATTCACAGAGGAGAAAAACGGAGCAGGCCGATCTTTTATGCTGCGTCAGCCGCAACCTGCGCCTTTATATGGGATCGCCTTCTGCCGGTTTATGAGCCGGTTATCGGCGGTTGGTTTTTGGAATGGGGCAGCTTTTTCATAGCAGCAGCCATCGGTTATTCCCTCTGGCGCGATGTGATAGAAGGATATGGAAACAGCCTGATTTTCCAGGAAGAACGCAAGCAGGTCATCCGTCAGCTTTCTATGCAGACCGAATACAGCCGTCAGGTTTCAGAGGCAGCGGCAGAAAACAGAAGGCTGATCCACGACATCAAACACCATCTGCGTACCATAGACCGCATGGCCTCTGAACATGGGCAGACAGAGATCTGCTCCTTCCTGTTACAGGTTGAGGAACAAGTTGCGGCAACATCGGGTCACTCCCCTGCCCAGTTCTGCAAAAATCCCGTTGTAAATGCGCTGATTGAATACTACTACGGCATGGCGCAGACACAAGGGACAGAATTTCAGGTGCGGCTCGATCTTCCCGATCAGATGCCGCTTACCGATGTGGAACTGTGTACGGTGCTGGGCAATCTTTTGGACAATGCCGTTGAGGCGTGCAGCCGCCAAAAGTAAGGGATGCGCCGCGTTTTCATTGCAGGCGAAACCAGAGGCAATATGTACTTTTTGAAGATTGAAAACACTTACGACGGTCTGGCCTTGCAGGAGGGAAAAACATTCCTCTCCCGAAAGGGTACATCTGCTGATCATGGAATCGGGCTTTCCTCTGTCCGAAAAATCATTGAAAGCCATGGCGGTGATCTCGATCTTGTTCCCGGTGAGAAATCCTTTCTTGCTGGAATTACAATACAGATGTAAAAACTGTTTTTTGAGGCGCATTCAGATAACATAGGAAAGACCGCTTGTGGCGCTTTCTTGAATTGAAAAAAGCCCGCTTTTCGCGAAACTTGGACATTGCATTTTCGTACATTTCTTCGAGGGAAACGTGCTGGTGATTGTAATGAGTTGAATAGGCGAAGCCTATTTTTAATGTAACAGGAAATTCCGAAGAATTCCCTGTTACATTAAAAGGCATTGACGTGCCAAAGATGCGCACTCGCGCGAAGAGGTCGTAAGGCGAATCCACAATAACAGCGGTATAGGTGAAAGTATCTATTCCGACATAATTAAATCAATGAGTGAATCAATGTGAACTTGCATCACATTAAGGCATGGAACCGATAAATCAATTCCTTTGAAAATCAATGGGAGTTCTGTGCATCCAAGTATGATTGTGTCAACGTTTTCATCTTGAATGATTCGTTCTGCAATTGTTCGAAAGTTGTTTTGAGTATCAGATACAACTTTTCCAAGTTCCAGTTCTGTTTCAATTTTTCTACCAATATACTCTTTCTCTGCCGCATCCGGTGTAATGACTTCGATCCCTTTAGATTCGAAAGATTGCTGAAAAAAGGTTCCGTTCATGGTTGGAAGAGTTCCTAACAGGCAAACTTTTCTGTATCTGTGTGCTTTGGCAAATTCACTTGCGGTATCTACCATACTAACAAGCGGTACAGGAGATACTTTCGATAATGCATCAAAAACAATATGTGTTGTGATTCCGGTTAGAGCAGCATATTGTACTCCTGCTGCAGAAAGTTGATTGATACCGTTGAGAAGATAATCTGTCAACCCATCATAATCCTGCTTTTTGCATAAATTGAGTACGTCAAATACATTAAGACTTTCTATGGTGATATTGGGAAAGAAATTTTGACCACTTTTTTTCTGTACGCCATATTCTATGCTGCGATAATATTCAATGGTGGATTCTGGCCCTATTCCACCAATTAATCCTAACTTTTTCATTAATTTTACCTCTGAGTTTACGAAATTCTGCAAATATGTTCGTCTTCATGAATGCCTTGTGCAAAACTTCTAATGACTTTCCTGACGGAATAGCATGTAGATATTCCACGGTACATTTATAAGAGCATAGTCTGTTTTTTAAATTCCTGTCCGATCTTATTCTGTTCTTTCATGCATGCAATAAATTTCTCACGGGTCACATCTTGCGGGCGGTACTGCCATTCGGTGGAAGTAAGAATTCTATCTGCCATGAGATCAAATTCATCTTCGGTGATATCGATATCATCGAAGCATACCGGAAGACCGATACTGGCATTGAATTTCATGATCGTATCACGGAGAGCGTTCGCGCCTTCATAGGTGAGCAGGCAGAGAACACCGAGGGATACGACTTCGCCGTGCAGGTGTTCGTGACCATGACGCGTGATCGTGGAGCCGTTATAGACACAGTGCGCGAGGGAGGAATTGTAGTAATAATCCGGAATATGAGTCGTCATATTGGAAACGATACCGGTGGAGACGATGATATCCAAAGTGACCTGCATGAGGGCATCGCTGACTTTGTGCGCTTTTAAGGATGCGAGTGCCTCTTTTCCATAATCTAGGAGCGGTTGTGTGCAGACTTTACTGAGCTGGACACCCATTAACGGAGTATGGCTTAAGTGCTTACCTTTGCTGGAAAAAACAGCCTCACATTCTTTGGAGAGTGCGTCGCCGATTCCGGCCCAGAGGAGGTCGTAAGGAGAATCCGCAATAACAGCGGTATTGATGAAGGTATGATCCGCAAGCTTCGGATAATAATATTCCCGGAAAGTGCCGTTGGCATTGTAGATGACACAGATGGCAGTCACGGCCGCGCAGTTGCTGGCAACGGTCGGGAAGGTAAATAGTGGTTTGTCAAGTTCGTTTGCTACATATTTTGCGGTGTCGCAGGCTCTTCCTCCACCGACACCAAAGATGATATCTGCGTTGCGGACAGCCGGATTTGCGATCAATGCATTGCCGTTCTCGTAGCTGGAATCACCGCCGTACCAGATGAAATCCGTGATCTCAAGATCGGAGCCCTTGATGCCTTCCAGGAGCGCATCTTTTGCTTTTTCCATGGCTGTTTTACCGCCGATCACGACTGCCTTTTTTCCATAGTTTCTTGCGACGTATGGAAGTTCCTTGTAACAATTTTCACCGATGGAGTAATTAGGAAGATATACACTGTAACTCATTTGCTTCTGCCTTTCTTGTTGTGAGCTGACAAATATCCGGAAAAGGCGATACCTGTCAGGTTGTGGGGGTAACTGTTAGAGGATAGAATAAACTGTCCAGAAGCGTTACGGTTGATAGTAAAGATTTGTCATCAAAATGGATAACATATCAATATTATAGGCGCTTGGAAAAATAATTCAAGATGTTCTTAAATTATGTCCTTTAAATTTTCCTGCCATTGCACATCACATTGTGCTACTGCAGAAAACCAATGCATGTATGATCATGATTATGCACGAGGAGTGTGAGAGAAATAAGAAGATGCCAGATAGTTTCTAACTGTCCCAGCGGATTTTGAAAATAAGGAATATTTGAGCAGGAAAAAAAGTTCACAATTAATTCACAAAAAAATAGCACTCACCTCTTGACAGTGCTAATAATATGTGTTATAGTACATGCAGAACAAAGGAAGAGAGAAAGAAATCAAAGGGATGCAAAAAGTCCTGGAGATTTTCAGAATCTCCCAGACAATAGATTTCAGATATTCTGATTGGAGGAATGATTTATGTATATGCCGAGTATTTTTGGAGAGAGTTTATTTGATGATATGTTCCCGTTTGATGACAGCTTCTTTACTTCTAAGAAGAATCCGCTGTATGGAAAGAATGCTTCGAGAGTTATGAAAACTGATATCAAGGAGAATGAAGGTTCCTATGAACTGGACATCGATCTTCCGGGATTCAAGAAAGATGAGATCACTGCAGAATTGAAGGATGGTTATCTGACCGTCAGCGCTGCTAAGGGTCTTGATAAGGATGAGGAAGATAAGAAAGGTCATTATATCCGTCAGGAGCGTTATTCCGGAGCAATGAGCAGAACCTTCTATGTTGGCGAAGATGTAAAGCAGGAAGATATCAAGGCTAAATTTGAAAATGGTATCTTAAGCCTGTCCGTTCCGAAACCGGTTGAGCAGAAGAAGGTTGAAACTTCTAAGCGTATTGCGATCGAAGGTTAAGGAAGCGCGGCAGACAGTGAAAGCTGCCTGCGGTGTATGGTATCAATGAAAATAACCTGTAGCTGAAAAGGACCGTTGCCTTTACAGAGAGATCTGTGGGGCAGCGGTCCTTTTTTTTGTAACAGGAAATTCATAGGAAGTTCCTGTTACATAAAAAGGCACTGACGTGCCCAAAATGCGCACTCGCGCGAAGATGCAGATTGTCGCAAGCGCCTGCGCGTGGCGCGAGAATGTGCCAAGGCACGTTCTTTTATATAAAAGGTACAGCTGTACGTTATTGGTTTATCATAAAATCGGCAGAATACCCCCATTCCTCGTAGGTGGCGGGATGAATGCCACTATAACGATACACAGACAGATGTAAAACGGTAAGCAATTACAATTCTTTCTCTTCCCTTTTGTGAAACCATGTGCTATAATTAACACAGAACATATGTTCTGCACCAATTAGGAAAGGAGGAACCGTTTTGTATTTGACCGTATGCCAGCAGCTAAAGCATCTGTCCAAAGATGAATTCCTCATTCTACGGGAATTATGCCGCACAGCCAAAAACCTGACCAACCAGGCCATCTACCAGGTACGGCATTCCGAAAACTATCGACTGCTGAATTCCAACATGGCCCAGCAGATCCTTAAGGAAGTGGATGGATCTTTTAAGTCTTTCTTCGGTCTGTTGAAACT
>NZ_WQPQ01000020.1:0-16510 GCF_018785365.1 Clostridium sp. MCC344
ACTTCTTAAACGGGAGTCCAAGGATTCCCCAGAAGCCCCCACTTCAAATTTCTTCAAAATTAAGTGGTGGGTAATTCACGGATTTAACATGATCGACGCATAGAAAATACCGTCTTTCCACGCAAAACGCGCATCCCCGTGATACCGCTCCGCGATCATGCGGATAGATTCCGTTCCGATTCCATAACCGGAGTGCTTGGTGGAGAGAAGCTTATCCCCGGACCAGTTCGGGCTTCCGGAGCTTGTATTGTCGGCGGTGATGGAAAGCATGGAGGAGCCGGTCTGGACCACATGGAGCCGGATGAAAGGCTGGATTTCCGCATCGATGCCTGCACACGCATCCACCGCATTCTCCAGCAGATTTCCGATCAGAACACAAAATTCCGTTTCCGGGATCACCGGCGGGTCATCCATCTGGATAGAGACCTGCATGGTGATCCCGTTTTTTTCTGCCTGTTCCGCGTAGAAGGAGAGGATCGCGTTGATGGCATAATTTTTACAGTAGGAGCGGATATCCTGAGGCTTGAACATCTTCTCATAGTCGCTCAGATAATCCTTCAGGGAAGCGAGATCCCCGCGGTCGGCACAATCCCTGATGACAGTCAGGTGCTGCCGGAAATCATGCCTTGCCCGGCGGTTATCCTGAATTCTGGCGGTGAGAAGATTGTACTGGTCCGACTGGATCTTTAGAAGCTTTTCCATCGTTTCGGATTTTGCGGCGGCTTCTGCCTGATCCTTAAAGAACTGGAGCAGCAGGATCCGTGTGTGGCTGGTGAGGAACATGCAGACCAGAAGAAGGATCCTCGCGATAAGATGCGCCTGATTGAAGCTTCCGTCCCGGATATTGCCGGTCAGGAGAAAAATGATCATGGTTGTGGAAAACGGCAGGAGCCAGGCGGTTCTCCAGATCGCAGGAGCCTGAATCGCAGAAAGACTGTCCATGATCTCGATCAGCCGCTTCACCATAAAACAGGCAGTGAGGAGTACGAGAATCAGTGTGATAATGCCGGACTGCCAGGTGTAGAATCCGCAGTTAAAAAACTTTTTGCAGATAAAAAAGGAGCAGGCGCGGATCACCATCAGGTAGTCCAGAACAAAGGTGTACTGGAATGTGATGATGCCGATATTCGTCTGAACCAGATAGTAGAGGAAGGCTCCAAAAATGGGGATCGCCAGATACTGTACATATACGGCGGGAAACCCCAGATAGACCAGTATCGCGAAGATCGCCAGATAAACAGTCTCCGCCACAACGGAGATCAGGATCGCTCTTTTTCCGGAGCAGCGAAGGTACGCATGAAGGGGCAGGTACGCGAACATATGGAACGGGTAGGTGCTGCAAAATTCATTAAAAAGAAGTTCTGTCATAGTGACCTCCCCGGACTATGGAATAGGAATATTCGAGAAACTGTTCCCGGACTTCCTTATATTTTAAACGGCTGATCGGGATCTGGACTCCGCTCTTTAGAAGAAAACGATCTTCCAGGAGCTTTTCCACATCTTCAAAGTTTACGAGGATCCCCTTGATGCAGTCAGAAAACCATGGGTACTGGAGCAGGAGTGCGGAGAAGTCTTTCTGACTCATGGAGACTGCCAGTTCCTGCCCATCTTTAAAATGCACAAGGACCTGTCGTCTTACATATTCGGTGTAAGAGATCTCATGGACCAGAAGCTGTGTCCTTCCGCAGGCAGTTGCAACCTCCACGGATCTGGACTGTTCCGCAGCCTGAAGTCCGCACCGGTCGAGGGCAGAAAAAACACCGTCCTTCCCGATCGGCTTCAGGAGATAAAAGGACGCGTTCACATTGTAGCTTTCCACGGCAAACTCCGGAGAGGTGGTGATAAAGATGATCCTGCAGTCATGATCCGTCTGCCGGATCCGTTTTGCAGTCTCCATTCCGGTGATCCCGTCCATGTAGATGTCGAGAAAAATAAGGTGATATTTTCCGGCTGTAAAAGTGTCTAAGAAGGCCTCCCCACTGGAAAAAAGATCCATGGTCCGGCACTGGAGCCGATGCTGTTCCATATATGTATCAATCAATCCGACAAGCCGGTCGGAATCTGTTTTTAAATCATCAATGATCGCAATGTTCATATTCTGCCGCACCTCCGATGTAATAAGCTAAAGTTATTTTACCATGTTTTTGGCTAAAAGTGTGGAAGAATGTAAAAAATCATGGCAAGCCTTTTATGGTTAAAAAAATATCAATCTTTTGCATCTTGTGTCGAAAAATGACATCTTGTGCAGGAAATCTTGACGATAAAACGAGAATGGGAGAAAATTTGAGAAAAGCTGGATCAATCTGTGCAATGGAAAGAAAATATCGATAAAGGGAGGACAGGCATATGAGAAAACGTCAGGAGATAAGGCGGATCGCAGCGTCAATTATGGCAGCGGTAATGATGGTGACCGCAGTGCCGTTTGGCGGAGCAGCATATGGAAATGAGGTACCAGGGGGGGGTATAGTAAACACTGAAGATACAGAGACGCTTACGGCGTCGGACTCGAATGGTGAATATAAGAAAATTTCGGATTCCAATGCGGAAAAGTCAACGGTTCCGGAGACAGTGCCGGAGGAGCGGATTGCGCTGCTCAGCAGCGGTACGATTTCAGGAAGTGGATTGACAGAGGATGATCCTCTCATAATTACCAGTGCAACAGAATGGCGCGAAGTAATGACATATGTGTCCGGGAGAGGAACATATAATCAGTATGGACGGCTGTTGAAGCATATCGCGTTAGGGGAAGATATATCTCTTAATAACGAAACGTGGTATGGAGTTAATTTGAATGGAAAAACCTTTGATGGACGTGGACATACGATTAGCGGAATCAAACAGCCTCTTTTTGGAACCGCAGATGGAACAGTAAAAAACCTGGTCGTTTCAGATGCTGCGATTAAGGAAACAAGCACTGGAACACCAGTTGGAGCAATTGCCGGTAGAACAAATAGAACTCTTGTTATACAAAACTGCTATGTAAACGGAAAACTGTCAAATGTAAATGATGCTGTTGGTGGTCTTGTTGGAGAGGTCTCTGGCGGAACAATCAGTGTTGAAGTTCAAAATTGTGTTGTTGACGCGGAAATTGTAAATAGTGGTGATAGTATTAATAGTATTAATAAATCGTTGGCTGGAGGACTGATTGGACATATTCCGCAGTTTGGTACTGAAATTACGATTGAAAAATGTATTACGCTTGGAACTGTCGAAACAAATAAAGGACGCGGAGCTGGCGGTTTAGTAGGCGGACAAAATAAGACTGTCACGATCAATCAGTGTGCAGCATTGCAGAAACGGATATCAACAAATGCCGGGGCATACTATGCTGGACAGCTATATGGATATTATGACAGTACAATTAATGGCTCATATAACTACGTATATGCGGGTATGGACGGTGCTTTCAATAATAATGCAGCAGCAAATGGAAGTGGCGTGACGAAGGATGAGTATCTGAGTGCTGAGTTCTGGAACGGCACGATTGGGTGGGCAGACGATGCAAGCTGGGTCATCGAGGATACACAGCTCCCAATTTTGAAAACATCAGGACTTTATCCGGCGAAGCAGTTAACAGATGGAAAACTGCCGGTATACCTTGGAGGAGCTAAAATACAGCTTTCAAATCCGGCAAATGTAAGATGGGCTGGAAACGGAAAAGCCGTCTGGGATGCGGTAGAAAATGCGGATGGCTATCAGGTACAGCTGTATAAAAATTCTGTGGAATTTGGACCCGCGGAAACGGTTTCCGGACAGACAAGCTATGACTTTACTTCTAAGATCAAAGAGACAGGACTCTATACGTTTAAAGTAAAAGCTATTGGAAATGAAAACTATGAGACCAGCGATGAAGAGGAAAGTGCAGCATATAACTTTACCGCTCAGAGTCTTGCAGATGCGAAAACAGCAGCAGAAAATGTGCTGAATGAAATGAGTGTAACGAACGGAACGACGGCTGATGAAATCTTTCAAGCAGTTGAGCATGTAATTACGAATGACAGTATCTCGGCTGTCTGGTCGGATGAAAACGGTTTTAGGCTCACAAAAGCGACGGACGGTACCGAGACAGGTGTTAACGGTGAAATTAAGGGAACGATCATTTTGACGCTGCGGAAAGCCGGAGAGGTAGCCCAGACCGAGAAAATTATCGTCAATCTCACGATTCTGCCGAAATTCAAGGTAACATTCGAGTCCGGAAACGAGGCAGCCTTTGGAACAGTTCCGAAATGGGAAAATGCGACGGAAGGAACTACGGTTACACTTCCAGAGAATCCGTTTACTGTGTATGGAAAGAAATTTAGTGGTTGGAACGATGGCAGCGGAATCATAAATGGAACAGAATATCAGATGCCGCGCCGCAATGTCACATTCACAGCAATGTGGGAGGATGATGTATGGGATGGTAGTGAAAAGAGAGAGCCTAAGAGAGATACGACTGGATACTATCTGATTGGTTCTGGTGCTGAGTTTGCCTATTTCCAAGATAAAGACCTTGGAAAAGCAAAATTGATGTGCGATATAAACCTTGGTGGTTATCCTTTCAAGGCAATAGAAAAAGTGTCAGAATTTGACGGTTGCGGTCATTCCATTAAGGGACTTAATATTGTCAGTGGAAGTTTAATTTATACAGGTTTATTCCAAATATTGACGAACGATAATATAAGCATCAGGAACCTGAATATTGAAAATGCAAAAATCACATATACTCGTGACACGGCTTCCCCGGATATCGGAATTCTGGTGGGAAAAGTACATTCCGGAAAGCTCTCGATTGAGAATTGCTTTGTGAGTGGTGTAATTGAAGCAGGAGAAAAATATAAAACGGATGCAGGCGGTCTTATCGGGTATGTCACAGATGGATCAAATGTAACGATCCGTTCTTCCTATGCAAATGCCAGAATACAGAACGCCGGAAGTGATTCATGTGTGGGTGGATTTGTTGGACTGGCGGGAGGAACCGGAATTGTAACGATTGAGAACTGCTATGCGATTCCCGATATTCGAACAGGAGAACATATAGGAGGATTTGTTGGAGCAGGAAATGGCACAGTCATCAGCAACAGCTATGCGGCAGGGGAGAGCCTTCCGACGGGAATTGTTGTAGGTTACACAAGTGGTCTTGCCGAAATGGGAACGATCCAAAACAGCGTCAGCATTTTCCCTGAAATGACATCCGTAAACAGAATCAGCAAGGGCGGAACACTTTCTGGAAACTATGGATTTGTGGGAACGACAGCGAGTGATAAATCCGGAAACATTCTGACACCAAAGCCAGAAAATGTTGGTAAGGATCAGCCATACGGAGCAGATGTATCGGAGACTTGCCTGAAATCAGAGGAGTTCTATCAGGATACTCTTGGCTGGGACTTTAGAGACGTGTGGACCATGCCGTCTGCAGAGAGTGGTTACATGTTCCCTGTATTAAAAGAACAGAAAGAATCCATGATTCCAACCCTCTCTCTGGACATGGATCCGGCGGTTATCAGTGTCAGTCTGGATCAGCAGCAGGTGACTCTCTATCCGAGGGGAAGTCTGAAGCTTACAGCGAGGGTTCACAGTAAGAATGGCGCATCAAGAGATGTAAAATGGGTCAGCAGTAATCCGGCAGCCGTTCATGTGACAGATGATGGAACGGTGGCCGTCCACAAAGATGCAGCGGCTGGTACCTACAAAGTTACTGCAGTCAGCCAGTTTGACGAAAGCAAACAGGCGGACAGCGAGATTACTGTAGATAATCGTGAGCACACGGTCAGCATTACCCGTGAGGATACTAAAAACTCTCCAAATGCCGAGATCGGAGTATATTGGAGCAGAGAGGACGCAGAAGGTGCATCGAATACGTCTCCGGTGGCATCAGGCAAAGGAACAGCAGATTCCCCGATCACATTCCAGGCCAAGGCTGGTTCTGAGATATATCTGAAATTTAAGGACCTTGCTGAGAAAGATGTAGTAAACAAAATAGCGGTAACAGATAAAGATGGAAAAACATTTGAAGCAAAGTTGTGCAGCATAGATCCGTTTATCGGACATTTCACGATGCCGTGTGGTGATGCCAAAATTGAAGTAAAATACGCAACAGATATTACATATTACCAGTACACCTGGTTTGTCGGACAGGACTGGGGTACATGGGGAACGACAGCGACCTACACGACTACAAGCTGGGGAAACAGTGATAAGGTCGGATCTCTTAAAATTACAAATATCATCAATGGTAAACTGTTTGATGATTTTGTTATCAAGGGAATATCCAGATATAAGGGAGCCCCGATCGATCCGAAGAGAGTATCTGATAAAGCTTCTCTCACACAAAATGGAACGTACTATGTGGATCATTCAACAGATTATCCAACCCTGTACGTATATCTTGACGGACCTGGAATGATCTCCGTAAATATTGAGGTGAAGGATGATAAGAACGCGTCATATAACATTGTACGGAAATCAGGAAACAGCAGCTACTATACTTTGGATAAACCAACAGCCAAAGCTGGCGAAACGATCACAGCGACGTTGACACCAGCTGGCGTTCAGTGGCTGAAAGACAATCCGACGGAAAATGCGGTATTTACCTACGAAGGTGGTTTAAACGTTGTCCTGTTCCCGCCGAGATTTAAACAGCAGGCGGATGGAAGTTGGACTGCATCTCTCACAATGCCCGCATGTGACATTGTGACGAATGTGATCTTCGGGGCGAAGAAAAAAGCTAAAATCGAGGGGACAGACAAAGAATTTACCTATGATGGAAATCTGCACCGAATCGATGAGGACGTTCGGGCATCATGGGGCGAGTACGATATTTCTGAGGATCTGCGGAATCAGTATGAAGTGATATACAGCGGTATTAACGGAACCGATTATAACAGCAAAGTGGCACCGACAGACGCAGGAACTTACAAATGCAAGGTAAAGATCAGCGACGATAATACGGATTATGAGTGTGACCCGATCACGCTGACACTTACGATCAAAAAAGCAGCAATGAAAACACCGGATACTCCGACAGCTGCAGGAATTGGAGCCAATACAATCACTTTAAATCCGCCGACAACATTTACGGATGGAACTCAGATTCCAGAGTTATGCGGCTTTGAATATCGCCTTGGAGACGGGGAATGGCAGGATTCCGCAGTGTTTGCGGGACTGCTTCCGGACACAGACTATCATTTCTATGTGAGAGTGAAAGAAGGGCGGAATACAGAGGTATCAGAAGTGAGCGGAGCACTGGATGCGCGGACGAAGACGGCATCTGAGCCAGTCGATCCAGATAAGCCAAATCCGGATGATCCGAACCCAGATAAGCCGAATCCGGACGAGCCGAACCCGGACAACCCAACTCCATCAAAACCGGGAACCAGTTCCGGATCTTCCGATGATTCCGGCGATTCCAGAGAACCGGCATCAACGACCAGAAGCCATTCTGACGGAACCTGGAAAAAGGATCAGAATGGTTGGTGGTATGAGCTGCCGGGTGGCAGATATGTATCCGGTTCCTATGTGACGGATCCGATATCCGGCGTGCGGAGCGAACAGGTGGCATGGAGACGGATCGACGGCGCATGGTGGGCATTCGGTGGGGATGGTTACCTGAAGACCGGATGGATCTGGGATGCGGCAATCGGAAAATGGTATTACGTGGACGAAAAACGCGGAATGCTCACGGGCTGGTACCTGGACCCGCAGGACGGAAGATGGTATTATCTTGATCTTGCGACAGGAGAGATGCTGACTGGATGGCAGCTGATCCCTGGATGGGGCTATATGTACTTAAATCCATTCGCTGAGGCGCAGACCTGGTTTTACGATGAAGCTTCCGGAATGTGGATCTATGACACAGAAAACACCAGAAGACCTTACGGCTCGCTGTATATGAACGAAAAGACACCAGATGGATATTTCGTGGATGAGAATGGAGTCTGGAAGGAAAATTAAACATTTCGTGAGCTTTTTCAACAGATGAAATAAGAAAAGTGTCCCAGGGAGATGTCCCAGGGGCACTTTTTTCTTCCATTTTCCGCCAAATAATGATATGATGGATACCGGCAGCATAAAGCGCGAAGGAAAGATGCCGCTGTTTAGGCATTTTACAGCGGCGAAAAGACAGGAAATTGAATGCTGCATAGAAAGGTGAGCACGACAATGAATTTTATTGTACCAGCCGGTTATACTCCGGATATTGACTTAAAAGAGACCCAGATCGCCATCAAGGTCGTGAAGGATTTCTTCCAGAAGGAACTTACAAAACAGTTAAATCTGACCCGAGTTTCCGCTCCGTTATTTGTAACGCCGGAATCCGGATTAAATGATAACTTGAACGGTGTGGAGCGCCCGGTTGCCTTCGATATCAAGGAAGGCGGAAGAAAGGCAGAGATTGTCCACTCCCTGGCAAAATGGAAACGTTACGCGTTGAAACAGTACGGCTTCCAGCCGGGTGAAGGTTTATACACCGATATGAACGCCATCCGCCGCGATGAGGACACCGACAACATCCACTCCATCTATGTGGACCAGTGGGACTGGGAAAAGGTGATCACGAAGGAGGAGAGAACACGCGAGACACTGGAAGAGACTGTCCGTGCCGTATATAAGGCATTAAAGATCACAGAGGACTATATGGCATACGAGTACGACTATATCGGCCGTGTTCTCCCGGAGCACATCGAGTTTATCACATCCCAGGAGCTTGAGGACCTCTACCCGGATCTCACCCCGAAGCAGAGAGAGTATGAGATCGTGAAGCTTCACGGCGCTGTGTTTATCGAGCAGATCGGCGGAAAGTTAAAATCCGGAGAGCCCCACGATGGACGTGCTCCGGACTATGATGACTGGAAATTAAACGGCGATATTATCGTCTACTATCCGGTTCTCGACATTGCCCTTGAGTTAAGCTCCATGGGTATCCGCGTGGACGAGATCTCCCTGCACGAGCAGTTAAAGGCGGCAGGCTGTGAGGAGCGCGAGAAGCTTGCATTCCAGAAGGCATTGTTAAACGGAGAGCTTCCATACACCATCGGCGGAGGTATCGGACAGTCCCGTATCTGTATGTTCTTCTTAAGAAAAGCCCATATCGGTGAGATCCAGTCTTCCTTGTGGCCGGATGAGGTCCGTGAGGAGGCGAAGAAGGCGGGAATTCCGCTGCTGTAAGCAGCAGGCGGATGCGGATCTGCACAGACTTATTATGAGAACGACCCGGCGGCGCAAGCCTGACCGGTATTAAATATTCAGGAAAACAGTTACGGTCCACAAAGATGTGTGCGGTAACTTTTCCTGCTTATGGAGGTAAAAAAATGGCAAATGAACGTTTGAGGGAACTCAGGACCCTGATGAAAGTGAGACATGTGGACGCGTACTATGTTCCGTCTTCCGATTTCCACGATTCTGAGTATGTGGAGGACTATTTCAAATGCCGCGCATTCCTGTCCGGCTTCACAGGTTCCGCGGGGACCATGGTGATCACCCAGGCTTTTTCCGGCATGTGGACGGACGGAAGATATTTCGTTCAGGCAAAGAGAGAGCTGGAAGGTCAGGACACACGTCTGATGGCGATGGGAGAGGAAGGCGTTCCGACGATCGAGGAATACCTGACGGATCATATGCCGGAAGGCGGAGTTTTAGGCTTTGACGGCCGCGTGGTCAATGCAGCCCAGGGAAGAAAATTTGAGGCGATGATGGCGAAGAAACACGCGACTCTCTCCGTGGGGGATGACCTTGCCGGGGAAGTATGGGAAGAACGCCCGATCCTTCCGGCACCGGAAGTCTGGACTCTCGATGTGAAATATGCAGGTGAGACTGTGACGGGAAAACTGATCCGCCTCAGATCCGAGATGGATGAGAAGAATGCGTCCGTCCACATCTTATCAAGCCTTGACGATATCGCATGGCTCTTCAATATCCGCAAGAATTCGGATGACGGAAATGTGCTCGCACCGGCGTTTGCCCTGATTACGGAAGACGAGGCGAGACTCTTTATCGCCAGCCGTAAATTCTCTCCGGAGCTGCGCGCTTATTTTGAAAAGAATCATGTGACGATCGAAAAATACGACGCGATCTATGATGCGGTGGCGGAGTTAAAGAATGAGACGGTTCTCCTGGAACCGGAGAAGGTAAACTTTGCCCTCTATAAGAAGATCGACGCATCCAACCGCGTTGTGGAGGCCATGAACCCGACTTCCCTCATGAAGGCGGTGAAGAACCCGGTGGAGATGGAAAACCTCCGCAAGGCCCATTTAAAGGACGGCGTTGCCCTGACAAAATTCCTGTACTGGATGAAGAAAAACGCCGGAAAGGTCGCTCTCACGGAGACAGAAGCTGCAGAGCGTCTTGAGGATTACCGGAAAGCCCAGGAAGGTTATCTCGGACCGAGCTTCACGACGATCTCCGCATTCGGATCCAACGCCGCGATGTGCCATTACCACGCGACAAAGGAGCAGGAGAGCCCGGTCGGAACAGACGGATTCTATCTTGTTGACTCCGGCGGACAGTATTATGAGGGAACCACGGACGTGACGAGAACGATCGCGATCGGCCATGTCACGGACGAGATGAAGGTTCATTTCACGCTTGTCATGATGGGAATGCTGCGTCTGATGCATGCGAAATTCTTATATGGCTGCCGCGGACTCAATGTGGACTATCTGGCAAGAGGCCCGCTCTGGGAGCGCGGACTCGACTTCAACCATGGCACCGGTCACGGCGTCGGCTTCCTGTCTGCGGTTCATGAGCGCCCGAACGGCATCCGCTGGCGCATCGTTCCGGAGCGCCAGGACTCCTGCATCCTGGAAGAGGGAATGCTGACTTCGGACGAGCCGGGACTTTATATTGAGGGAAGCCACGGCATCCGTACCGAGAACCTGACGATGTGCAGAAAAGCGGAAAAGAACGAGTACGGCCAGTTCATGTGCTTTGAGAACATGACTTTCGCGCCGATCGATCTCGACGCGGTGGACATTTCCGTGATGGAGCCATCCGATGTGAGAAACTTAAATGAGTACCATAAAGCGGTCTACGAGAAACTTTCACCGTTTATGACGGCGGAGGAGAATGAGTGGTTAAAAGAGGCGACAAGACCGATCGGGGAGGATTATACATGGCGGATCTAGAGAAAAATATCCTTGTGGTGATCCCGGTAAATGAGGATCATAAAAAGTTCCTGGAAGAGAAAGCTGCATCTGGCAACAAAAACTGCTGCGTCCGCTATGTGAACGGCAGTGATGTCACGGTGGAGGATGTAAAAGAGGCAAACGTGATCATCGGAAATGTCGATCCGGCACTTGTAAAAGAGGCGAAAAATCTGGAACTGTTCCAGTTAAACTCTGCCGGTGCAGACCAGTACATCAAACCGGGGATCCTTCCGGAACAGGCGGTGCTCGCAAATGCGACGGGTGCTTACGGGCTTGCCGTATCGGAACATATGCTGGCGCTGACTTTTGATCTGATCCGCCGTTTTAACCAGTATCATGCGAACCAGGCAAAGCACATATGGCAGTCCATGGGAAATATCACCTCTGTGGAAGGTTCGACGATCCTGGTGCTCGGACTCGGAGATATCGGCGGGGATTACGCGAGAAAGTGCCATGCACTCGGCGCTCATGTGATCGGTGTCCGCCGCACGAACCGTAATAAACCGGATTATCTGGATGAGCAGCATACGATGGACGATCTGGACGAGCTTCTCGGAAGAGCAGATATCGTTGCGATGGTGCTTCCGGGCGGAGACGCTACAAACCACATCATGGACGAGAGAAGACTGCGCCTGATGAAAAAGGGCGCGTACCTGATCAACGTCGGACGCGGAAATGCCGTTGACCCGGAGGGACTTTACAAGGTCTTAAAAGAGGGACATCTCGGCGGCTGCGGACTCGATGTGACGGAGCCGGAACCGCTTCCGGCGGACAGTCCGCTCTGGGACCTCGGAAACCTCGTGATCACGCCTCATGTGGCCGGAAACTTCTTCCTTCCGGAGACATTTGAGCGGATCGTAAGGATCGCGGGAGAGAATCTCGCGGCGTGGGCGAACGGGACACCGTACCGGAATGTGGTGGATTTTGCGACTGGGTACCGGAAGTAGATCCGGAATAGTAAGACAGCCGCCTTTTTGCGCGCGTGAAGCGTGCAGGAGGGCGGCTGTTTTTCTATAGCAGTAAAAATTCTGGATAAAAAACACTGGCAGACCGGAACCGGACACTTGCGTGAAGATGAAGTTAGACCCGGGAGACAGTGGGGAGAGGACCGAATGTGTCTTGGAACATTCTCGCGCTGAGCGCGGTCGCCTGCGACGATCTTCATCTTCGCGCGAAAAAACAGGACAGCTGAAAAGCTGCCCTGCAAATATTTCTGAATCCTTATTAGAAGCTCGTCTCGTATTTTTTCTTCTTCTCCGCCTCCGGCGCATAAGCGATCGGATAGATGACGGATGCCATTAAGAGTGAACCGACGACATCGATGACGGAGTGCTGTTTTAAGAACATCGTTGCGAGGCAGATCAAAACCATCAGAACGCCGGATGCCCGGACGATCATCGGGTGTTTCTTTAATTCCTCGCTGTGGCAGATCGCGATGTGAACACCCACGGAGTTGTAAACGTGGATGCTCGGGAAAACGTTGATACATGGATCGATGCTCCAGAGTCTCGATACCAGATAACAGAAGATGTTCTTATCCGGATCGATCGCCGGACGGAAATCTGTTCCGTTCGGGAACAGGGTGCAGACGAGAAGACCGATCGTCATTCCTGTGAAGAGGAAAGTGCAGAGCCTGTAATAGTCATCGCGGTTTTTAAAGAAGAAAAACGCGATGGTCGCGGCAACGTACAAAAACCACATCAGGTAAGGGACGATAAAATATTCGTTGAACGGGATCAGATCGTCGAGCGCCGTGTGCATGACGTGGTAAGGCTTGTTCACATTTTCCTGGAGTCTTGAGAACCAGGGAAGATAGATGAATGCGTAGGATAACATCCATATATGTCCGTATTTTTTTATCAGCTTTTTCAAAGGATGACCTCCTTTATTTTCTGAATTTATGTTCTGTAACAATTTTGTCATATTTCCTTTATGTTGCCACATTATAGCACTTTGGTTTTGCGGTTTCAACCCCCATGAATAAATTTTTATCGAAACGTAAGAAAGGTGTTACTTTTTACGGGTAGGAATTTTCTGAACTGAAAATTCCGTACAATACCGTTGTGGTCGCAGATTTTGCCGATTCGGAATGCGAAGCATCGGCAAAATCCTGTTACAGTATGCGGGCATGGAGTGCCCGTGTACTGTAACAAAGGTGTCAGAAAGTGTTCCGCGGGCAGGAATTTCCTGGGCGGGGAATGTCCGGGGGTGCCGGAAGCTGCTTTGACATTGCTCCGTGTTTATGGTATGGTAAGAGAACATAGAATATTCGGATTTTCGGACCGGAAGGGAGGAAATTCATGGAAAATAGAGAGCTGGTCATGGAAGCATTGAAGGCCAGAAAACAGGCGTATTGCCCGTACTCCGGTTTTGCCGTCGGAGCGGCGCTCCTCTGCGCGGATGGCAGAGTATTTACCGGCTGCAATATTGAAAATGCGGCGTACCCGGCGACAAACTGTGCGGAGCGCACGGCGATTTTTAAGGCAGTCAGTGAAGGAAAAACAGAATTCCGGGCGATCGCCATCGTCGGAGGTCCAAAAGGAAAAGAACCGGAAAATTTCTGCGCGCCCTGCGGCGTCTGCCGCCAGGTGATGGCGGAATTCTGCGATCCGGAGACGTTCCGGATCATCCTCATGAATGGCGCGGGCGAGATCCGGGAATACCTTTTGAAGGAGCTTCTTCCGCTCGGATTTACAGGGAAAGCGCTGGAAATTTGAGCCGCCGGAAAAGAAGCGGAAAGGAACGATAAGAAAAATGACATACAGAGATGTTTTAAAGAGAGTGGACCATACATTATTAAAGCAGCCGTCCACCTGGGAACAGATCCGGGAGATTTGCGATGATGCGGTGAAATTCGGGACCGCGTCGGTCTGCATCCCGCCGTCTTTCGTAAAGCAGGCTTCGGAGTACCTCGGAGAGAAGATGCCGGTCTGTACCGTGATCGGATTTCCGAACGGGTACAACACGACGGCGGTCAAAGTGTTTGAGACGAAAGAGGCGTTGAAGGACGGAGCGGAGGAGATCGATATGGTGATCAATATCGGCTGGGTCAAAATGGGACAGTACGATAAGATCCTGGAAGAGATCAACTCCCTGAAAGAGGTCTGCGGCGATCATATCCTGAAAGTCATCATCGAGACATGTCTCCTCACAGAGGAGGAGAAGATAAAGATGTGTGAGACTGTATCAGCCTCAGACGCGGACTTTATCAAGACATCCACAGGATTTTCCGCCGCAGGGGCGACAAAGCCGGATGTGGCGCTCATGAAGGCCCACATGGCCGCAGAAAAGAAGATCAAGGCGGCCGGCGGTATCGCAGACTTTTGCGATGCGGCGGAGTTTGTCCGTCTGGGGGCTGACCGCCTCGGAACAAGCAGACTTGTAGAACAGGCAAAGAAAGGGGTAGATTTAGATGCCGAAATATAATCGGATCTTTACGATCGTAATTGATTCACTCGGAACCGGTGCAATGCCGGATTCTGAAAAATTTGGAGATGTGGGAGTGGACACTCTCGGACACATCGCGGAACATATGGAACATTTCAATATCCCGAATCTTCAGAAACTCGGGATCGCAAACTTAAGACCGTTAAAGGGCGTGGACCCGGTGGATGCGCCGATGGGACGGTTCACAAAATTCTCGGAGGCGAGCAACGGCAAAGATACGATGACCGGCCACTGGGAGATGATGGGGATCTACACGACGAAGCCTTTTAAGACGTTCACGGATCATGGATTCCCGAAAGAGCTGATCGAGGAGCTGGAAAAACGCACCGGACACAAGGTGATCGGAAACAAGAGCGCCAGCGGAACCGCGATCCTGGATGAGCTGGGAGAGGAGGAGATCGCTACCGGTCACATGATCGTGTATACATCTGCCGATTCCGTCCTTCAGATCTGCGGAAATGAGGAGACATTCGGGCTTGACGAGCTGTACCGCTGCTGCGAGATCGCCAGAGAGATCACGATGAAGGAAGAGTGGCGCGTGGGCCGCGTCATCGCGAGACCTTATGTCGGAAAGAAGAAAGGCGAATTTGTCCGCACCAGCAACCGCCACGATTATGCGTTAAAGCCGACCGGGACAACGGCGCTCGATATCTTAAAGGACAACGGATACGATGTGATCTCTGTCGGAAAGATCCGGGATATCTTCGACGCCCAGGGCATCACGGAGGCATTCCGATCCAAGAGCTCCGTCCATGGAATGGAACAGACGATTGAAATCTGCAAAGATAAGGATTTCAAGGGACTCTGCTTTGTGAATCTCGTGGATTTTGATGCCCTCTGGGGCCACAGGAGAAATCCGGTGGGTTATGGGGAAGAACTGGAGCGCTTTGATGTGAAGCTTGGCGAACTCCTTGAAAACCTCCGGGAAGGTGATCTTTTGATGATAACGGCGGATCACGGAAATGATCCGACTTACACGGGAACAGACCATACGAGAGAAAAAGTTCCATTTATTGCCTATTCCCCATCTATGAAAGAGAAGGGAATGTTTGAGGAACGGAAGACCTTCGGTGTCATCGGCGCGACAGTGCTCGATAACTTCGGACTGAAGAAAGCGGAGAATATGATCGGGGAGTCGATCTTAAAAGAATTAGAATGATCGGGACCTGACTGAGATCTGCGTGGGACTGCTGGTTTCGCGAAACAGGTAAAATAGAATAAAAAAGGAAGATCCGCATCTCTGATATCTGGGAAATGTGGATCTTCCTTTTATGTTCAGGCAGAAGTGCAAAACTTATTCTGCGCCGAGTTTCGTTTTTACATCTTCGATCGACATGTTTTTCTCTTTCACGATCGCGTATAATTCAGCCATCTCTTTAGCTTCGATCTGTTTTTCGATGTCCTTTTTCTGCATTTTTAATGTTTTTAATTTCTGCTCTGTCTCTTCAATGGAAGTGAGGACCTCGTTTAAAAGATCCTGCGGAGCAACTTCGACTTTCTTTCTTCCTCTTGGCATAATGATAATCCCTCCTGTGCAGGTTTCATAATATTGGAATCCATAAACTGGTTCCCTATACGTTATACTATATAACAAGATGTATCGGGAATGCAAGAGAAAAAAAGAAGATGTCAGTCTTTTTTAAAAATCGTGTAGTATAGAAAAGGAAAAATATCATCACAAAAAATTTAAAAAAACTGTTGACAATTCCGAAAAAATAGGTTAAACTGTACAAGCAATCGCGCTTGACGGAAACGTCAGTCGGAAGTAATGGGGTCTTAGCTCAGCTGGGAGAGCATCTGCCTTACAAGCAGAGGGTCATAGGTTCGAGCCCTATAGGCCCCATTCATATGAAAATACATATGTTATGGCGGAATAGCTCAGTTGGCTAGAGCACACGGTTCATACCCGTGGTGTCGAGAGTTCAAATCTCCCTTCCGCTACT